>CAYUFI010000013.1:0-34162 GCA_964444175.1 uncultured Clostridiaceae bacterium
CCTTCTTGGAGCTAGCTCCAAGAAGGAAATCCCCATACTCCCTGCCTACCTTTCTGAATTACACAAACTTATATTAACAACCGACCCGGTCTCTTCCGTGATGTTCGTGTTCGTAGTCCCTCGTCTCCTCTTCGACATGTTGTTCTTTGCTTTCTTCCATAAAAGAAAACCTCCTAGTTCTAGGCTAGAAGGTCAGGTCTTTTTGATGGTGCCCCTGGCCGGACTTGAACCGGCAAGAACTTGCGTTCAGTAGATTTTGAGTCTGCCGTGTTTGCCAATTTCACCACGGGGGCGACTAAGAGATTGTAACACCTTTTTTGCGTTTCCACTACCGATTGAGTGGATGCATTCTCGCCTTGCTGATACCGCAAGGAGGTGAACCGAGGATAGGCCATCCGAATTTTGTCTTTTGAGCCTCTTTTTCGACCGATTTTCGGTCAATCTCGTACCCGATTTTCGGTTTTTGAGTGGAAATTTCGACCCGTTTTGGTCTTTTTCGAGGAATTTTCCACTCTGGCTCTTGTAAGCTGATTCCTCAAAAAGTCGATAGTTACGGACTTTTTGCCTGATGACGTGCTTAGATGGGTAAGACTCTTTTGAGTCTACTGCGTCTACCATTCCGCCACACCTGCAGCGGAATTGATTTTACCATACTCGGGAAGGACAATTCCACCTTCCCGAGGACGAATTTAAGGAGCTCAGCGGTGTTTGACGCGCGCGACGCCGGTCTTAAACGCCGCTTCGTAGACGTGCTCGGCGACCGACTCGTGGACTTTTTTGTCCCAGGCGTACGGCAGGATGTGATCGACGGAAAGCTCGTCGTCGCTTACTCCTTCCGTGATGCCTTTCGATGCGGCGACGAACATCTCCTCGTTGATGGTCTTCGCGCGCGCGTCGAGCGCCCCGCGGAAAAGCCCCGGGAAGACGAGGACGTTATTGATCTGGTTCGGATATTCCGACGAGCCCGTTCCGACGATAAAGGCTCCGCCTTCTTTGGCTTCCTCGGGGGAAATCTCCGGCACCGGGTTGGCGCAGGCGAAGACGATCGGCTTACTTCCCATCGAACGGACCATTTCTTTCGTGACGACGTGTGGAGCGCTGACCCCGATGAAGACGTCCGCTCCTTTCAGAGCGTCTTTTAACGTTCCGCGCCTGTGTTCGGGATTCACGGTCTTCGCGAGTTCCCTCTGGGCGGAATTGAATTCGTCCGTGTCGTCGATGATGCCCGCGCGGTCGCAGACGGAAAGGTGCTTTACGCCTAAAAGCATCAGATACCTGCTGATCGAGATGCCGGCCGCCCCGGCTCCGTTGACGACAATCGAGACGTCCCCGATTTTCTTATCTGCGAGCTTCAGAGCGTTCAATAAGGCCGCTCCGACGACGATCGCGGTTCCGTGCTGGTCGTCGTGGAAGACCGGGATGTCGAGGTCCTTCTTCAGGCGCGTCTCGATTTCGAAGCAGCGCGGGGCGGAGATGTCCTCGAGGTTGATGCCGCCGAACGAACCGGAGATCAGTTCGATCGTCCGGACGATTTCGTCCGGATCCTTGGATTTGATGCAGATCGGGAAGGCGTCGACGTTCCCGTAGGCTTTGAAGAGGGCGCACTTTCCTTCCATGACCGGCATACCGGCTTCCGGACCGATGTCCCCTAATCCGAGGACGGCCGTCCCGTCGGTGATCACGGGGACGGTGTTCCATCTTCTCGTGAGATCGAATGACTTTTCGACGTCCTCGTGGATGGCCATGCACGGCTCGGCGACGCCCGGGGTATAGGCCAAAGAGAGTTCCTCCCTGTTCCCGACCGGGACGCGGGCGACCGTCTCGATCTTGCCCTTCCATTCGTAATGTTTCTTCAAGGATTCTTCGCGGATTCCCATATGGTGATTCTCCTTTCTCTTCTAACGGATACCTCCATTTTACTTTTTTTCGACGCGATCCGGTTTCCGGAAAAAAGAAAATTCTTCGCTTCCGATTCGTCAGGTTCGCCGTTTTCCTCCTTTCCGTCTATGGTAAAATAACAAGGTACGGGTGAGCTGTTTGATATGGAAGAAAAGAAAGAAACGAGAGTCGGCCGCTATGCCGAACTGAGGCGCAGAATCGAACAGATGAACACCGTCTCCCTGGACGATTTGGCCCGGGAGAGAAGGAACGGAAGGGCGGTTGGCAGGGACGACCCCGACGCGGTCTATGGGAGCTATTCCTCCGAACAGCTCAGCGATCCCCACATCCGAAAAAACACCCTGTCCATTTCCATCGACGAGCTGATCAAGCAGAACGACAGCTACCGCCAGGACATGGAGAAGAAGGAACTCAATAAGAAGTACCGCTCCGTCAGGAGAAAGCAGAAGCGCCTCTCGCGCCCGAACGCGCTTCGTTTGATTCTCTTATCCGTATCGATTATCATTATCCTCGTTGTGGCCGTTTTAGGCGCATTATATCTGGGAGGGGTGTTATGAAAAAAGTCTATTCCATCGCTATCGACGGTCCGTCCGGCTCGGGAAAATCCACGATTGCTTCTCTGCTCGCGTCCCGGCTCGGACTCGTCCACGTCGACACCGGCGCGATGTACCGCGCGGTGACGCTTTTCGCCCTCGAAAACGGAATCGACCCGAAGGACGAAAACAAGGTCAACGCTTCCTTAAAAGATATTCGGATCAGCCAGACTCCGGACGGAAAGACCTTCTTAAACGGGAAGGACGTCTCGAAGGAAATCCGCGGCAACGAAGTCTCCGACGCGGTCTCCTACGTCTCGGTCTATCCGGTCGTCCGCTCGTTCTTAGTCGACTTGCAGCGCGAGATGGCGAAATCCGTCTCCGTCATCATGGACGGAAGGGACATCGGCACGGTCGTTCTCCCGGACGCCGACGTCAAGATTTACCAGGTCGCCTCGGTCGAAAAGCGGGCCGAAAGACGCTACAAGGAAAATGTCGAAAAAGGCATCTCCACCTCCTACGAGGACTGCCTGAAGAATCTCGAGAAGAGAGACTACATCGATTCTCACCGCGCGACGAGCCCCTTGAAACCGGCTTACGACGCGGTCCTGCTCGACACTTCGGATCTTTCGATTGATGAAGTGGTCGACGCGTGCGAAAAAATCATCCGTTCTAAATTACAAGAAAAAGGAATAGAGGCGTAATGAAAGCTTTGGGAAAAGTCGCCATCGTCGGTGCCCCGTCCGCGGGGAAATCAACCATCTTCAACCGGTTCATCCAGCAGCGGAAATCGATTGTCAGCGAAGAACACGGGATCACCCGCGACCGCATCTACGCGAACTGCGCGTGGCTCGGCCGCTCCTTTATCCTGATTGACACGGGCGGAATCGAGCTAACAAACGCCCCGTTCCAGGAACAAATCCGCGCCCAGGTCGAAATCGCGATCGAGGAAGCGGACGTCATCGTCTTTTTGGTCGACGGCAAAGTCGGGCTCACCGACGACGACCGTTACATCGCCAAGCTTCTCTACCGCGCAAAGAAGCCGGTCATCCTCGCCTGCAACAAGATCGACAACGTCGAGATGAAGGACAACGCTTACGACTTCTATTCCCTCGGTTTCGGGGAACCCATCCTCGTCTCCGGCCTCCACGGCATCGGGATTGGCGACCTCCTCGACAAGATCTGCGCCGCTCTTCCGGACAAGGAAATCGAACAGGACGACGCGGAAATCTCTTTCGCCCTCATCGGACGCCCGAACGTCGGGAAGTCCTCTTTGACGAATGCCATCCTCGGCTCCCAGAGGGACATCGTCTCCTCCATCGCCGGAACGACCCGCGACTCGATCGACTCGGAAGTTGTCCACGACGGCAAGCGTTACCGCATCATCGATACGGCCGGCCTGAAGCGCCGCGGAAAGATTTTCGAAAGCATCGATAAATACGCCGCCCTGCGCGCGATGGACGCCGTTTCCAGAGCCGACATCGTGCTCTTGGTCATCGACGCGTCAATGGGCTTAGTCGAACAGGACCGCCACATCGTCCAGCTCGCCACGGAGAACAACAAGCCGGTCATCTTCCTTGTCAACAAGTGGGATCTCCATTCGCACGAGGCGGACGCCACGAAGAAATTCGACGAGATCCTCCGTTCGTATTTCGTCTTTTTGGATTACTCCCCGATCATCTACACGTCCGCGATTCAGAAACCGAACGTCAACGCCATTTTCAAAGCCATCGACGAAAGCTACGCGGAATTCAACACCCGCGTGCAGACGTCCTTGCTGAACCAGATCATCCTCGATGCGCAGATCCGCAACGAGGCTCCGAACTTCAACGGCGGACGCGTCCGCATCTCGTACGCGACCCAGGTCGCGACCCAGCCGCCGACGTTCGTCTTCTTCGTGAACAACCCTCACTACATGCATTTCTCGTACCAGCGGTATCTCGAGAATGTCATCCGCGACACCTTCAAGCTGCATTCCACCCCGATCAAGATTCTCTGCCGCAAGAAGGGGCAGGGTCAGGACAAGATTATATGAGCCGTATCGCTGTCCTCGGCGGAGGAAGCTGGGGAACGGCTTTAAGCGAAGTCCTGGCGGACAATGCCCATTCCGTCACCGTTTATGAACGGAAGGGAGAAAAGGTATCCGCCTTTAACGCCCACGTCACGCCGGACGGTCTTTTCGAACGCGTCTTTCCTTTGAATCCCTCGATCCGGGCGACTTCTTCCTTGAAGGAAGCGTTCATGGACGCGGAGTTCCTTCTTTTATCCGTGCCTTCGACGGCGTACCGTTCCGTTCTGAACGAAGCTCTTCCTTATATCGTCCGTCCCGTCTCGGTCATCTCGACCGGAAAAGGGTTCGATCCTACAACGCACCATCTTCTGAACGACACCGTGAAGGAAATCCTTCCGCAGGAATCCTGCAAGGGCGTGACGGCCCTGACCGGTCCGTCCTTCGCCGAGGAAGTGATCGCGCACGGTCTGACGTGCGTACTGGCCGCGAACGAGAACACGGAAGAAGCGAAGAAAGTCCAGCGCCTGTTCTCGAATCCGTATTTCCGCGTCTATACCAGTTCGGACCCTGTCGGGGCGCAGGTCGCCGGCGCTTTAAAAAACGTCATCGCCCTGGCTTCGGGGATGCTCTGCGGCCTCGGCTATTCGGAAAACGCCAAGGCGGCGCTGCTGACCAGAGGGGAAGCGGAGATTTCGCGCTTAGGGAAAGCCCTGGGCGGAAAGGAAGAGACGTTCCTCGGACTCGGCGGGTTCGGGGATCTGATTTTGACCTGCTCGTCGTTCACTTCGAGGAATTTTACGAGCGGATACGAAATCGGGAAGGCGGATTCCGCTTCGGAGTTCCTGGAACACAACACGAAGACCGTCGAAGGGATCGAGGCAAGCCGCCTCGCCTGTTCGCTCGGCAAGAAATACTCCGTGGAGCTTCCAATCACCGAGGCGGTGTATAGCGTCCTTTTCGAAGGACGGGCTCCTTCCTCCATCGCCAAAGAACTCATGCAGAGGGAACTGAAGGCCGAATTCTGATCCGAATTTTAATGAAAATCCGTGAAAAATAGCCGGGTTTTGTTCCGGGTTAGGACAGCAAGGCAATTTTGTCAAAATAGCCGGCAATTCTGGCACTAAACTAAAAAAATATATCATTTATTCTTTTTCTTTGACAACGCTTACAAATCATGCTAAATTGATTGTAGAGGAGTGATAGCTATGAATATCAACGAATTATCCGCCAAAGTCGCCGAGAGAGTCCATCTGACCAAGACCGACGCCGATGTTCTCGTCCGCAGAACGTTCGAGGAAATCGCCGCCGCCCTGGAAAACGGGGAGAAAGTCAAGATCGCCGGATTTGGAACCTTCGAGGTCAAGGAACGCCCGGCCCGCAAGGGTCTCAATCCTTCCACGAAGGAACCAATCGAAATCGCCGCTTCGAAGGTCGTTTCCTTCAAGGCATCGAAAGGTCTTAAAGAATCCCTCTAAAAGGAATTTCTTCTTACTGGTAAAATAAGAGCTGAGGCTTCCGCCTCGGCTTTTCTATTGTTGATCATGGATACTCTGAAACGGATTTCTTCCTATCTTCTTTCGAAAATTCCTTTAAAGAATCCTTTTTATTTCGTGGGCGGGACCGTCAGGGACGAACTGCTGAATAGGCCCTACACCGATATCGATATCTCGACCCCGTATCTGCCTTCTGAGCTCGCGCAGTATTTAAAGGACGAGGAGAGTTTCTCCTTGGCTTTCGCGCGGTTCGGGACGCTTTCGTTCCGTCTCGGCGAGAACGAAGTGACTTTTACGACGATGCGGAAGGAAGGAGAATATACGGACCACCGCCATCCGAAGAAGATCGAGTTTGTGAAGGATCCTGCTGATGACGCTCTGAGGAGGGATTTCACGGTCAACGCGATGTATCTCTCACCGGAACTGGTCCTGCTCGATCCTCTGAGCGGGAAGAAGGATCTCGATTCGAAGGTCTTACGGATGGTCGGGGATCCTATGATTCGCCTGAAGGAAGACCCGTTAAGGATCTTGCGGGCGTACCGCTTCCAAGAGGAACTCGGGTTCTCTTTCGATCCGGAACTTGAGGACGCCCTGAACCGGGAATTCCCTTTATTGAAGGAAATCCGGAAAGAAAAGATCGAAATGGAACTGGCGAAGTTTCCTCCGGAAACGAGGGGGATTTATAGGAAGAAGGCAATCGGGGTGCTAGACTAGAATACGCACGGAAAAAGGAAAGAACGTTATGGATTTTTCAAGTAAGGACATCGACTGGAGAAGGATTCTCCTCCAGCACTATAAATCGCCGGCTTACCGCCTGAGCGAGAAAGAGCTCGTCGCGCTCTACGTCATCGACGACATCACTTTGGCCCAGCCGACGCTGATCACCTCGGACGACCTGTCCTCGTACATGGACGGGACGGGGGAGGAACTTGACGCGGTCCTGACTTCCCTCCTCGACAAGAAGGACATCGAGTACGTGACCGACGCCGAAGGGAAGGTCGTCACGTCTTTAAAACCTCTGAAGGACCGGATTGTCGAGAACCTGAAGAAGGACATTCTGATTGAGAACAACGAGAAGAGCGTCCGGAAGGACCAGGAGGAAGTGAACGGGCTCTACACGTATTTCGAGAACCAGCTCGGAAGGCCTCTGTCCTTGCGCGAAGTGGACCGTATCTCGAAATGGATTCGTTCCGGCGCGAGCGAAGGCCAGATCAAGGAAGCCGTCGAACGGCTGAAGGCGAAGAACAAGGCCGTCTCGCTGGCCGCGGTCGATAAGATTCTCCTTTCGATCCAGAAGAATTCCGACATCACCAAGGAAGGCTATTCCACGATGGACGAGGATCACCGCCTGAACGACGAGGAGACGGTGAACCTGCTGAAGAAGAAGTGGGTCTCATGAAGCGGGCAGAGAAAATCCTGGAACTGAAGAATTATCTTTCGGGACTCTATCCGCAAACGGGCGTCTTCCTGCACGCGGACACGGATTTCCATTTTTTAATCGCGGTCATCCTTTCCGCCCAGGCGATGGACCGCGTCGTGAACGCTGTCGTCCCGGGATTGTTCGCGGCGTATCCGGACATTCCGTCTCTGGCCGAAGCTCCCTACGAAGACGTCTTGGCGAAAATCCGCAAGGTCGGGCTCGGTCCGTCCAAAGCGAAGAACATCATCGCCCTCGCCAAGGTTCTGCACGAACAATACGGGGACGAGATTCCTCTACAAAGGGAAGAGCTCGAGACTCTTCCGGGCATCGGGCACAAGACGAGCGGAGTGTTCTTAGCCGAGCGCCACGGGGCGAAGTACATCCCCGTCGACACGCACATCGAGCGCATCACGAAGAGATTAAGGATTGTACAGCTCTCTTCCTCTCCAAGCGAAATCGAAGCGATTCTCGAGAAATACTATCCTTATGACGACTGCATCGAATTCCACCGTCAGATGATCCTGTTCGGAAGGAATGTGTGCCTCGCTTCGTCCTCGAGGAAATGCGAAACGTGCCCTCTGCGCTTCTGCATGGACCGCAAAAAAGAAAAAGACTGAAAAAGGATTCGGAACATGCGCCGAATCCTTGAACGGGAATTACCGCTGTTCGGAAGGCTCTTCTTCCTTCTTTTCAGAGGCCTCTTCCCCGGTCTTTTCGATCTTCGGAGCGGGTGAAGGTCCTTTCGCCTTCTTCTCTTTCTTCGAGAAGTTCAGCATGTACCAGAGGATGATCATCACTTCGAACACGCCGGCGATGAAGTAGAGTTCCCAGATTTGGTCCTTCACCGCGTCGACCTGCTGGAGGCTTAAGACCGCCGAGAACGCGACGCCCCAGGTCAGGCCCGAGACGATGACGATGTTATAGACACGGGCGCCCCAGAGGTTATTGAAGACGAGGGCGACGATGAACGCGACCGGGATGGAGTAGACGAGCAAGAGCCAGTTCGGCAGATCCGGAACGACGATGGAGCAGACCACGTACGCGATCAGCATCACGAAGAAGGACAGGATCACCGACAGAATCGAGATGACGAACCGGTTGCGGTAGAACGACTGAATCTTCTCCCGCGCGGTCTCCTCGTGGAGCATGTCGTCGAGCGTGACGTTCAGCACGTCGGCGATTTCCTTCAGGACCATGACGTCGGGAAGGCTTTCCCCGCGTTCCCATTTGCTGACGGCCTTGTCCGAATAATGGATCTTCTCCGCCAGCCCGGCCTGGGTGAGACCGGCCTGCTTGCGGTATTTGATGAGGTTGTTCGCGACAATCTCCTTGATATCGGTCATTTTCATAAGTGTTTCTCTCTTACGCCCCCTATTCTAATGCGGATAGAGAGCTTTGTCAAAACGCCCATAGAGGCTCTCTACGGAGAGTAGAGTCGCCTGAAAAAGTCGGGAAATGCGCAAAATATAAACGTAGAGCGCCCGAAATCATCCGTTTCCTCCTTCTACCTGCTCTGAGCGCTAGAATCGAGGTGGGTCTATTGAACCGTCTTTACGTATGAAACGATAAGGAGAAACGCATTATGAAATACAGATACAAGATTGTCGTGGATTCTTCTTCGAACCTTCCTTCCGACTACATCTCCGACCCCGAGGTTGGATTCGAGGTCGTCCCGCTCGTCATCCGCATCGACGGGAAGGACTACGTCGACCATCCCGGAACCGATCCGGAAGAGATGCTGAAGGCCTTCCACACGACCAAGGAGAAACCGACCACTTCCTGCCCTTCCCCGGAAGCGTACTTGAAGAGCTACCAGGACGCCGAGAACGTTCTTGCTGTCACGATTTCCTCGCGCCTTTCCGGCTCGTTCAATTCCGCCTACGTCGCCTCCATTGACGCGGAGAATTCCCGCGTCCACGTCATTGATTCCATGGCCACCGCCGGGAACATGATGCTGATCGTCGACAAAGCCTACGCGCTGATTAAAGAAGGACTCCCCATGCAGGAAATTGAGGACCGGCTCGACGAGTACGTCCATTCGCTGAACCTCCTGTTCGTTCTGGATTCTTTCGAGGCTCTGATGAAGGCCGGAAGAGTCAATAAGGCCGTCGCTTTCGTCGCTTCGACCCTGGGCATCAAGGCCGTCTGCGAAGCCAACGCCGGGGAGATCAAGCTCTCCAAGCAGGCGAGGAACATGAAGAAAGCCCTTCTGACCCTCATCGAACTCATCGGGACGAAGGTTACGGACTTTCAAAACCGCACCTGCGTCATTGCTTACGTCGAGAAAAACGAGACGGTCGATAAGCTCGAAAGCCTGATCAAGGAAAAGTATCCGTTCAAGGAAATCCGCCTGGTCCGCGACGGCCTGCTCTGCTCCTATTACGCCTTGGAAGGCGGAATCATCGTTTCCTTCTAGTTTTATTCTCGTTCTTTTCTTTTTCGGTTTATACTTAAAAAGGAAAGTAAGCATATTTGAGAACGCTATGAAATTATTAGGGAAGCTATTGGAAAACTGCCGCCATCTCCTCTTTTTGGATTTGGAAGGAACCCAGTTCGGACACGAGGTGATCGCCGTCGGCGCGGTCTTAGTCGACTGCAACGAGAACTACGTCCCCGTCGGGGAACCGGCCTTCTTCAAATGCTACGTCAAGCCGAAGACCAAGATCGGCACGGTCGTCACGACCATGACCGGCATCGACGAGGATTTGCTCGGGAAAGAAGGCTTCTCCTTCGAGGAAGCCATGCAGAAACTGAACGATTTCCTCGGCGCCAAGGCCAACAAGGTCAAGGTCCTGACCTACGGGAACCAGGACGCGCACATGCTGTTCTGCTCTTACAACCTGACCGACCAACCTTCCCTGTTTTTAAAGAACTTCGTCCATTACCTGACGAGGAACAACGTCGATATCGGCACGTTTTTCTCACGCTATCTCCGCGGAAAGAAGAACGAGATGGTCTCCTTGACCCACATGCGCGAATTCTTCGAGATTCCGCCTTCGGGCGACGCGCACGATCCGTTGGTCGACGCGACCGACCTTTACAACATCTACAGGGCGTTCACGTCCGACAAGGAACTCATCAAGCGCTCGTACAAGAAACTCATCATCCGTTCCCAGATCGTTCCGCAGCCGATCAAACCCCTCGTCGTGAACCTCATCGACGGGAAGACCGTTACGCCCGACGACCTCGAGAGGGTGCTGACCCTCTACTTCGACTGAACATGGAAATCCGTTATCCGAACGGTCAGGTCTATACCCCGGATCCCGAAACCGAGAAGAAAAAGAACCGGAAGAAACCGGTCGCTTTGGACCGCTTCGCTAAAAGAGGGATGGGGCTGGAGGACGACATCAACCGTTCCAACGAATATTACAATTCCGCGGGCCGCTGCCTCGTCTATAAGCGCCCGACCCCGATTCGGGTCGTGCGAATGCAGAAAGAGAAGATTGTCGAAGCCTATTTCTCCGAGAAATCCACGACGGACTATAACGGGATCTACCGCGGGAAGTACGTTGATTTCGAAGCCAAGGAGACCGTGAGCCGCACCTCCTTTGCCTTCAAGAACATCCGCCCGCAGCAGATCACGCACCTCAAGAGAGTGATCGAACTCGGAGGAATCGCTTTTTTCATCATCCGTTTCAAGAGTTTGAACGAGACGTATCTCCTCGACTGCAGGGATTTCCTTCCCTACCTTGAATCGGCCGAACGGAAGTCGATGCCGTACGAAGAATGCCGGAAGAAAGGCGCCTTGATCGAGGAAGGGCTCTCCCCGCGCTTAAGATACCTTGACGCGGTGGACCGCAAATATTTCGGAAAGTAAGGAAGCGTGCCTTTTTCTTTTATATAATGGATTGAACCTCTTTTGAAGGTGCTTCTTAATAAGGAGAGAATACCATGTCGTTAGAACTGAAACTCGACGCGAACAAGATCCTTCACAAGGAATTCGAAGGGAACAAGCCGGGGTACAACTGCCTCCAGGTCGATTCCTTCCTGGACACGGTCATTTCCGATTACGAGACGATGTACAAGTACGCCGAACAGGCCGAGAAGAAGATCACGGAACTGACCAATCTCAACGCCATGCTGAACCAGCGCCTCACCAAGGACGAGGCGGATCTGGCCGTGATGAGCGAGAAGCTGAAGAACATCAAGGACAACGACAACGCCTCGTACTCGAATCTGGACCTCTTAAAAAAGATCTCCGCGCTCGAGACGGCTTTGTTCAAAGCCGGAATCGATCCGACGTCTGTGGAATAATATTTTACTTTGTTCTATAATTTCTACGCCGGTCCGGGCGACTGCTGGCGCCTCGTGCGTTAGAGGAAAGTCCATGCTCGCACGGCCTGTGACGACCGTAGTGTTTGCGCAAAGTCAATCAATAAGCTTTGGCAGGCCGCTTGTCGGCCTGACGGCGGGACCCCGGCCTAAAGCTCCGGCCACGGCCGCTCCCGTAACGCTCCACAGAGACGATGCCTTTCGAAAGAGAGGACATGAAACGCGGAAAGCCCCGTAAGCGAGAAACCTAAATCACGGTAAGGGAAGCTTCCTGAAGGAACCGAACGGAGGGAAGCAGGAGGAAACTCCTAGATAAATTGTCGCCCAAAACATAACATGGCTTACCAGACCGGCACATTTCGTTAAAAAAAGGAAGGAACGGAACGCTTCTTCCTGTAAAATAGAAGTTATAAGTCTAAGTATTGTTTTTTAAGAAGAGGTACCGTATGAAACAGAAACTGAACCTGCCGAACCGACTGACGCTCCTGCGTTTCCTTTTGACGTTCATCCTGCTGTTCTTGGCGGTCTTCCCCTACGGCGCCTGCAACTGGGACCGGATGCCTTTAGGGAACACTGGGTTCGATCTCATCGACCTCATCTGCTGCGTCCTCTTCGTCGCGGCGTCGTTTACGGACATGCTCGACGGGAAAATCGCGCGGAGCCGCCATCTCGTGACGGACTTGGGGAAGTTCATGGATCCGTTGGCCGATAAGGCGCTCGTCAATGTCTCTCTGATCCTTTTAGCGGTCTATAAGCCGGCCTTGATGCCCGCGTGGATGGTCTGCCTCTTCATCGTGAGGGATCTGGCGGTCGACGGGCTGCGTTTTGTCGCCGCGGGGAAAGGGACGGTGATCGCCGCGAACATCTTCGGCAAGGCCAAGACGGTCGCGCAGATGGTCGCTCTTCCCTTCGTGTTCCTGAACGGGTTCCCGTTCACCTATGTTTCGATTCAGGCGAGCCGGATTTTCTGCATCGTCCTGGTCGCTGTCGCCTTGGCTCTCTCCTGGATTTCGGGAGGAATCTACCTCTATTCGGGAAGAAACCTGATTTTCTCGACCGAGGAACATTAATGGAAGGACGGAGGAATTCTCAATGGAAGAACAAGAAAAATACGTCCTGGGAGATCTTTTGAAAGAACGCGGATGGACGTTGTCCGCCGCGGAATCCCTGACCGGGGGAGGTTTCGGATACGAGATCACGTCGCATCCGGGATCCTCTTCCTATTTCAAAGGGACAATCTGCACCTACGTGAACGAGATCAAGGGCAAGCTCGGCGTCAGCAAGGCCACCTTGGATCAATTCGGCGCGGTCTCGAAGGAGTGCGCTCTGGAGATGGCTCTGAACGCGCAGGAGTTCTTCGGGACGGACGTCGCGGTTTCCTTTACGGGGAACGCCGGACCGACCGCCTTGGAGAATAAGCCTGTCGGAATGGTCTATATCGGCGTCGCCATCAAGGACAGGACGTTCGTCTACGGGAACATCTTCGACGGGGATCGCCAGGCGATCCGAAGAAAAACCATCGAGTTCGGGATTTCGGTCATAAGCGACCTGATCGAAGAATTAAATTTCTGAAAGTCCCTCCGTTTTTTACTTATAATTATTGAGGAGAACAAGAACTATGGCAGAAAACAAGGATAACGATGTCAAACAGACCGACAAAAACCTCGAGGCGGCGCTGCGCAACATCGAGAAGATGTACGGAAAAGGCGCGGTCATGCGCTTAGGGGACCATCCTTCGGTCGAGACGGGAGCCATCCCGTCCGGGTCGCTGTTGCTGGATAACGCGCTCGGAATCGGAGGCTACCCGAAAGGAAGAATCATCGAGATCTACGGACCGGAATCTTCCGGTAAGACGACTCTCGCCCTGCAGGCGATCGCCGAGACCCAGAAGGCCGGCGGACGTGCGGCGTTCATCGATGCCGAACACGCCATCGACCCGGTCTATGCCAAGGCGCTCGGGGTCGATATCGATAACCTCATCCTCTCCCAGCCGGACTACGGGGAACAGGCGCTCGAAATCGTCGACATGCTCGCCGAATCCGGGGCTTTCGACCTCATCGTCGTCGACTCCGTGTCGGCCCTTGTTCCGAAGGCGGAACTCGAAGGGACGATGCTCGACAATTCCATCGGTTTGCAGGCCCGACTGATGTCGAAGGCGCTGCGCAAACTGGCCGGACAGCTCTCCAAGTCGAACTGCGCGGTCATCTTCATCAACCAGCTCCGCGAGAAGACCGGCGTCATGTACGGGAATCCGGAAGTCACTTCCGGCGGACGCGCGCTGAAGTTCTACGCCTCGATCCGCATCGATATCCGCCGCGGGGAAGCCATCAAGGACAACGACGGCAACATCGTCGGGAACAACGTCAAGATCAAAGTCGTCAAGAACAAGGTCGCCCCGCCGTTCAAGACGGCCGAAACCGCGATCTACTACGGTAAAGGCATTTCCAAGGACGACGAAATCATCGCCCTGGCGGTGCAGTACGACTTCATCCACAAGTCCGGTTCCTGGTTCTCGATTGGGGACGAGAAGATCGGGCAGGGCATGAGCGCGGTCGAAGCGTATCTGGCCGGACATACCGACGTGCGCGACAAAATCGAACAGCAGGTCCGCGAGAAGCTTTCTTCTCCTAAGGAAGAAGCAAAGTAATCCTTTCTCCGGCACAAGGTCTATCTAGGCGGCTTCACTGCCGCCTTTTTCATCGCGTTTTGTTCTTCATCGGGCCCGTCCATATAGACAAATATATAAAAGATATCCGAAAATCGAAAATTAGTTGAACAATAAAGGAAACGATTATATATAATTAATTCAGAGGTTAATAATTCGTCTGTGAATTATTCCCTAAGTTTGGAAAGAGGAACATTGAAGATTATGGATGAAAAAAAGAACAATCTGCCGATCCACACCATGCTGTACCGCACCCACCAGGTCTGGGACGCGTCCAACCGCGAAAAGACCGTCGTCGGACTCTCGACCGGCCAGCCGAAGGTCCTGCGCTACCTGCTGACCCATCCGAAGTCCCTGCAAAAGGACATCGCGAACAACTGCGACATCGAAGCCGCCACGGCTTCCCTCATCATCGCGCGCATGCTCCGCGCGGGACTCATCGTCAACGAGAAAGTCGCCAACGACAAGCGCGCGAGCTGCATCACCATCACCGAGAAGGGCGAGAAGGCCTTCCGCGAATGGGAACAGTACACCGCTTCTCTCGAAGAAGAGATGCTGCGCGGATTTACCGACGAAGAGAAGAACAATCTCCGTTCCTACCTGTTAAGGGCCTATAAGAACCTGACGGGCAAGGACATGGAATAATCCCCGGAGAAGGAAAGTTCCGCGGGCGGTTTTTTCCGTCCGCTTTTTTTATGCATATTTCCGTTTTCGCGCGGACAATATTTATAATACTAAGTACGAGTCTTCGGGAAATGGGGGCTTTTTACGCGGGAGGTAGCCGAAGTGAACGCCATGAAAAAAGTATTGTCCTTCCTGGGCAGAGAAAAAAAGAACATCGTCATTGCGATGGTCGCGGTCGTGATCGAGACCTCCTTCGAGCTCGTCATCCCGTTCATCATGTCCTATCTGATCGATAGCGGCGTCAAGGCCTACCTCGACGCGAAGGCCGCCGCTGATCAGGCGGCCATGGATACGGCCTACAGGACCATCTTCATCTCCGCCGGAATGATCGCAATCTGTGCCCTGATGTCCTTGATCAACGGCTGGTTCTACTCCCATTTCTCCGCCAAGGCTTCCGCGCGCTACGGCTACCTGCTCCGCCAGGCCCAGTTCGACGCGATCCAGAACTATTCGTTCACGGCGCTCGATTCGTTCGAGCCTTCTTCGCTCGTGACGCGCGTCGTCAACGATTCGATGACGCTCCAGAACACGCTCTCGAGCGGCATCCGTCCTTTTACGCGCGCCCCAATCATGCTGATCTTAGGAATCGTCTTCTCATTCCTTTCGAGCTGGCAGCTCGCTTTGGTCTTCGTCGTGCTGACGCCTATTTTGGCGCTTTTCATCTTTTTCGTCCTGCGTTACGTCGCTCCGAAATACGTCGTCCTGCAGGAAAAGCTCGACCGGTTGAACGACAAGGTCCAGGAGAACCTCCTGGCCATCCGGGCGATCAAATCTTTCGTACGGAAACCGTACGAGTGCAAGCAGTTCAACGAAGCCAACTCGGCCTATAGGGACACGGTGAAATCGACGTTCCGTATCGCGAATCTGAACCTGCCGTTCTTCCAGCTCATCATGTACGTCGGGACGATCCTGTTCTTGCTCTTGGGCGGAAGGCTGATTCTCGCGGGGACTATCACGGAAGGCAACCTGACCGCGGTTCTTTCCTACGTCATGCAGACGTTCAATTCCCTCATGATGATTTCGGCGGTCTTCATCTCGATTGCGAAGGCGCTCGCGTCCATCTACCGCGTCAACGAAGTCCTCAGCGTCGTTCCGGACATTCGGTCCGGCTCTCTTCCCGCGGTCGAAAAGGGCGACATCGAATTCAAAGACGTCTCCTTCCGTTATGCGCAGGGGACCGGAGAGGACGTTTTGCAGCACATTTCCTTCAAGCTCGAATCCGGGAAGACCTTGGGGATTCTCGGGGCGACCGGCTCGGCGAAATCGACGCTGGTCTCCTTGATCCCGAGGCTTTACGACGTCACGAAGGGCGCCGTCCTCATCGACGGGAAGAACGTAAAGGAATACGACCTCAAGGGTCTCCGTTCCTCCATCGCGATGGTCCTGCAGAAAGCGGTCCTTTTCGAAGGGACGGTCCTCGAGAACCTCGAGTGGGGCAAGGAGAACCCGACCGAAGCGGAACTGAACGAAGCTCTGAGGATCTCCTGCACGGACGAATTTGTCTCGCGCCTGCCGGAAGGGATTTATACCCAGGTCGGCGAAGGCGGGAACGGCGTCTCGGGCGGACAGAAGCAGCGCATTTCTCTGGCACGCGCAATCTTGAAGCATCCGAAGGTCCTGATCCTCGACGACGCGACGAGCGCGGTCGACACCGCGACGGAAAAGAACATCCGGAACGGTCTTTCGGAACTGAAGGATATGACGAAGATCATCATTTCCCAGCGCGTCCTGTCCGTTTTGGAAGCGGACGAGGTGATGATCCTCGAAGGCGGGAAGATCAACGAAATCAACACGCCGGCGGAACTGCTCGAGCACAACCCAATCTTCCAGGATCTTTATAACCGCCAATTAGGAGGTATCTCTCATGAATAGAGCGACGCAGGCCCGCCCGAAGAATCTCTTCGGGACGTTAAAGGAACTTTCCCGTTATTTAAAAAAACATATTTTCAGCGTCATCCTGATTTCCATCCTCGTCCTGATGCCGTCGTTGGCGACAATCTACGGAACGTACGCCATCAAGCCGGTCATCGACCTCGTGACGAAGGAGAACCCGGATATCGACGGGTTCTACCGGGTCGTAACGACCGTCGGGATCCTCTACGCGGTCGGGGCACTCAGCTCCTTCATCTACATGCAGATGCTCTCCGTCCTCGCGCAGGACATCACCTACGAGATGCGGAGGGACATGTTCGACCACATGCAAGACCTGCCGATTTCGTTCTTTGACACGCATTCCTACGGGAACATCATGTCGGAATTCACGAACGACATCGACGCGGTCAGCGACGCGCTCAACAACGCCTTCGCGACCCTCGTCCAGTACGCGGCGGAGATCATCGGGATGCTGACGGTGATCTTCATCCTGAGCTGGCAGCTCTCGCTCATCGTGCTGGCGTTCTACGTCCTGATGTTCGCCTACATCATCTATTCTTCCAAGAAGTCCAAGTCGTTCTATCTCAGACAGCAGCAGCAGCTCGGGAAACTCAACGGGTACGCCGATGAAATCATCCGCGGCGAGAAGACCGTCAAGGTCTTCACGCACGAGGAAGCTTCCTCGAAGCATTTCTCCGAACTCAGCAGGGATCTCGAGCGCTCCTCGACCGCCGCGCTGACCTACGCGCAGTCGATGGTCCCGATGGTCATGTTCCTCTCCTACGTCAACTACGGGATTGTCACGGTCCTCGGCGGCCTGATGGTCATCTCCGGAAAAATCGACACGATCGGAACGCTTTCGTCCTACCTCGTCTTCGTCCGTCAGACCGCGATGCCGATCAACCGCTTCACCGGCCAGGCGAACCTTTTACTGAACTCTCTGGCCGGCGCGGAACGCATCTTCGCCCTGATCCATGAAAAGCCGGAAGAAGATCACGGGACGGTCGAGCTCGTCCGTGTCCGTGAGGAAGACGGGAAGATTGTCGAATGCAAGGAAAACACGCACGAATTCGCTTGGAAGGACGGGGACAGGCTCGTTCCGTTAAAAGGCGACGTCCGCTTCAACGACGTCACGTTCTCCTACGTCCCGGGCCATCCGATTATGCGCGGCGTCTCGCTCTACGCCAAGCCGGGCCAGAAGATTGCCTTCGTCGGTTCGACCGGGGCGGGGAAGACCACGGCGGTCAGCCTCATCAACCGTTTCTACGATCCGGATACCGGTTCGATTACCTTCGACGGGATCGAATCCACCAGGATTAAAAAGGAACAGCTCAGAAGCGCCATCGGAAACGTCCTGCAGGACACGCACCTGTTTAGCGGGACAATCGAGGAGAACATCCGCTTTGGCAAGCTCGACGCCACGCACGAGGAAGTCGTCGCCGCGTCCAAACTCGCCCGCGCGGACAACTTCATCCGCCGTCTGCCGCAGGGATACGACACGAAGCTGCAGGCCGATGGTTCGAATCTATCCCAGGGACAGAGGCAGTTACTGGCCATCGCGCGCGCCGCGATTTCCGACCCTCCGGTCCTGATCCTCGACGAAGCGACGTCTTCGATCGACACGTATACGGAACACCTCGTTCAGGAAGGCATGGACGAACTGATGAAAGGCCGCACGGTCTTCGTCATCGCCCACCGTCTCTCGACCGTACGGAACGCGAACGCGATCCTCGTCCTCGAGCACGGGCAGATTATCGAACGCGGGGACCACGACGAGTTGCTCGCACAGAAAGGGCGGTATTACCTGCTCTATACCGGCAGCGCCGAGCTGCAGTGAAATCCTCTTATACGCCAAGTCCGGAAGAAGGGAACCTTTGTGTCCTCTTCTTTTTTTTATTCCGGATCAGGGAGGTTAAAGACAATAAAAAAACGCCGGAACAAGTCCGGCGGACGCTTTTTAATGGAGCAAGATACGGGAATCGAACCCGCATGTCAACCTTGGCAAGGTTGCGTTCTACCACTGAACTAATCCTGCATGCACGCAGTCTTCCGACCGCGTAAATATAATACTAGAAGGAAAACCCATTTGCAAGGGGAAATTTCACGTTCGTCTTTCCTGTTCGGAAAGCGGGAATTTTCCGTGCTTTTCACAGTCTTTTTGAACTTTTCCTTACTTGAAGATGATGTATTTCCTCGAGAGGTAGTTCCAGATCATCACGATCAGCGTCTGGAGGATGAAGGAAGTGACGAATCCGATATGGAAGACGTCCTGGAAGAGATAGCGGAGTCCCCAGCTCATCGCGAGCCCGACCGCCGAGAGTACGAGGAAGAGGATTTTCCCCTTGACCGTGCGGGAGATGTCCTTATCCGTCGTGGCCTTGTAGACCATATAGACGGAGCAGAGGTAATTCACGACGACGCCGACCAAGAACCCGGCTGTGACGTAGAGAATGATGCGGACAAGGGAATTCCAACTTTCCGGAAGAATCTTATTCACGAGCGTCTCGAATGCGATATCGACCAGAGAGGCGAGGATACCGACTAAGGCGAAGCGGACGACTTCGAAGAAGATCGCTTTGCTATTGACGTCCCCGTAGAAATAGAGGCGGATCATCAGATAGAGGTAGAATAGATAAATGAACGTCGACAGGAAGAAATTCAGATAGACCGGGGAATGAAGAAGGGCGAAGGCGACACAGAGGACCGCGTGCGCGACCATGCCCAGTAAGAACAGGATGGCGTAATAGATCCAGAACCGGACCGAGTTCAAAGACGGCTTTTCGCTCCGGACCGGGCAGAGGAGGGAAATCAGGGTGAGGACGGTTCCGCTTACGGCACTGATGCCGAGCGAGTAACCCATCATGACCGGATCGTAGAGGATCGGGTCGTTCGCCGCGTCGAAACGGAACTGGGCGAGTCCGCTTTCTTCCGGCGTCTTATAAAGGAAACAGAAGAAGCCCGAGACCAAGCTCAATATCAAAATGGTAAGGGCGACCCAAAAGCGCTCTTTCTTTTCGAAAAGAGGTTTCTTTTGCGAATCCGAAGCTGGCGTTCCGTTCATGTTCTATCCTTCTTTCAGCTTTTCCATTATAGGAAAAGCGGAAGAAGAAAGGAAGAAAATCAGCCGCGGTACTTGTCGAGGAACTCGGAGGCTTTCTTTAAGACCTGGAGGTTTTTCTTCCGCATCCTCTTCACGCCTGACTTGGTCGGGGAAGGGGAAAGCATCTCTGAAGTCGTATAGAGGTTCGATAAGGAAAGATATAAGTCTTCGCCCGTCTTCAGACGGATTTTCAGCGAGACGTAGTCCGGAACGGAACGATACATCCGCTTTTTCGAACGGGGTTTATCGAGGATTTCCGTGCTTTCGATGGAAACCGCGTCGATCGTCTTCCTGCAGGCGCCGTCCTGATGGAACGAGAAGGTCTTCGAGGACGGATTGAACACGATGAAAGAACGCCCCAGTTCCGCAAGGACGCAGGCCGGGAAGGAAGGGGCGACGGCCTGGTTGTGGTAATAAGTCCTGTAGTCCCGTTCGAGCTTCTCCATCCCTTTTTTGTTCGAAGGGCGGCGGAAGAAGACGAAGACGAGTGAAAGGACGAAGAGACCCGCCGCTATATAGAAATAGGTCATCCCGCCCGTCCCGAGGAAATCGATCAGGCCGACGAAAGCCAGCGCGAGCGCCGCGATCAGAAACAGAAGGAAAAGGATATAAAAGACCGTCCCTTTCTTGGCGGACTTACGGACGGATTGCGGAATGTACGGGTCGAGGCTGAGGACGGATTCTCCCCCTTCGCCCGCGTTCTTTTCTTTCTTCATAACTCTGTATTCAGTCTACCATACGCCGCAAAGGAGCGGGAATCATTCTTTCTCCCCGTCCGGCTTTTCCTTTCGGATTTCCTTGAGGAACACGCTTTCCTCCTCGACCCCGAGACGGGCCGAATCGCAGGCCGCGTTCATGTCGTCCTCCGGGGAAGAGAGGTAATAGTATCCCACGTTCAGGCTCAGCTCGCCCTGGCTCAGAAGATGGATCTCGTCCACGATCGGGACGATCACCGAGAAGATGTCCTTCTCGTTCCCGTAGACGTAGAAATGCGAGCCGGACGAACGGCAGATGAAGGAATCCGGGAGGGACATCCTTAACGCCCCGGCGAAATTCTTCAACAGCGCGTTCCCCGCGCATTTCCCGTGCCGGGAGGAATAGCCTCTATAATCCGAGAAGGAGCAGAACAGGATCATCGGCTTCTTCTCTTTTTCGAACGTGGCGGCGTTGATCTGGGCGGCCTTCGTGCGGAAATAGATTGGCGTCGGCAAAGAAGTCAGCGGATCGATCAGGGCCTTGTCGGAAGGGTGGAAGACCGGATCGAGGACCTCCGGGCATTTCTCTTCCGGCTCGTAATATCCGCCGGTGAAGCAGTTCCTGCCCCTGTCCTTGGACCAGTACAGGTTCTTATCGGCCTGCAAGAGCATCGAGTCGTTCAGCTCGTCGGTGGTCTTCGGACGCCCGATCACGTAGCCGCACGAGAATTCGAGCCGGACGTTCTTTCCCCGGTAGAGGCACGAGACGCCTTCTTCATAAAACGTCTTGAGCGCTTCTTCGGCTTCCTCCTTGGTCACGATTTGCGGAGTGACGATGATGAATTCGTCCCCGCCGAAAGAATAGGCGTATTTCTCTCCGAACGTCTTTTTCAGCCCGTTCCCCATCGCGAGGATCAATTCGTCTCCGAAGAGATGGCCGTACGTGTCGTTGAACGCCTTGAAATGGTCGATGTCGAACATCAAAAGACAGAGCGGTTCCCCGACGTATCCCTTCGTGTCCTCCACGAGCGCCTTGCGGTTCAATAAACCCGAGACCGTGTGCCTCCGCGAGCTGGCTTCGGCCTTTTCGCGCGAGACGACGTCGGATAAAGTCAGGTGGCTGATGACGTACTGGCCGATCAGCGAAGAGGCCCCGCATTCGAGCAGATGGGCCATGTCCGAGACGAAGGTCGCGTAATACGTTTCGTCCCCTAGAAGACCCGCCCGGTAATAATCGAGATAGGCGTAGAGGAACATGAAAGCGAACGTGAAAAGGAACTTTCTCCACGGCGTATCGATGACAAAGATCGGTAGGGCGATCAACAGGACGAAGAACGCGAAAGTGACCGTGCCAGGGGGAAGATAAACCGTTCCCCCGAGGATGGAGAGGACGAGATTGACCGCGACGAAGAAATACGAGACGGTCTGCGACCAGACCCCTTTGATCTTCATCAGCGGCTCGGAAAGGAAGAAGCAGAGAAAATCGAAACCGAACAGCGTCCCGTAGATGATCCACGTGTTCCCGTTGTCGTAAGAGGGAATCCAGAAGCGCGAAAGCAGGATCGCTCCGCTGACGACGACGGAGTCGAGCGTAAGGATCAGGATGTTCTTCCTGTTTTCGTCCCTTGCTTCGGTTTTATAGCGCTTATAGAGCGAGGTCTGCGTTTTCTTTTCCTTGAAGAAGTTGCGAAAACGCTCGGCCCAGGCTTTGAAGATGTTCATATTCCCCTCGATTCTACTTCGGATACGAAGAATGCTTACAAAATGAACAAACCTTAATTATATTTTAGATTAAAACTCGTAGGATTCAATAAAGCCGCTTAAAAGAATCGAAAAATGAGACGGAAGCAGTATTTTCCGGACATAAAAAAGGAGCTGCTCGGAGTTTGTTGTTTTTAGAGGGGAAACACCGAACAGCCCGAATAAGATAATACACCTAAGAAAAAGAAATTAAAATAACTTTTAATCCTTTTTAATTAAATAAAAATATACAATTTTAAAAACAGCGCTGAAAGGCCGATATTTCCCGCTGCAAAGCACTTTTTCAAACTTTCGTGTCCGCGTCCTGGCGCTTAAAAATTTCCGGGTCGCGAAAGAAAAAAAGTAAAACTGAGCGGCATGCGGAAAGAAGGATTCCTGCGCCCGCTCTTCAGGCTTTTTCCCTCCTCCCGAAGGAAGAGTTTTCTGTTCTTCTTTTATGGTTTCCCGTTTCCTCCGGCTTGAAGGCGTTTTTGTTTTCCGGGCACAAAATGATTTGCGCCGTCCGAAAGGAGGACGAAGAACTCAGCCTTTAAGGCCTCCGCCCAGAGCCAGAAAGGCGCAGCCGAGGACGATGAGGAAAATATCGAGGATTTCCTTCTTCAGCCGCTCTTTATCAAATTCTTTTTCGCCCATGCTCCGCTTTTCCTTCTTTATCAGTCTAACAGGGAAAACGGGGAAGAAACTTTGACCCGGGGAAACCGGGAAGGTGATTGAGCCGATATCCGGAAAACGGCTTGAGAAGTAAGAGGCGGAAAGGACAGGAAAACGTATAAAAAAAGCCCGATTTCTCGGGCCGGTATTTCAGCTGGCGGAGCAGAAGAGATTTGAACTCTTGCAGGCCTTGCGACCTCTGCTAGTTTTCGAAACTAGTCCCTTCAGCCACTTGGGTACTGCTCCAGGCGCTTTTAGATTATAGCATTGATACGAGGGAAAAAATCAAGGTTTTTCTTCTTTTGTCTCCCAAGTTCCTTTTCAGACGGGATTTCAGGCCTTCCTTTCATCTTTAACAGGCTGAATCTGATAGAATAAGGAACGTAAGAAAGAACTATTTCACTCGGTTAAAATGTTGGATTCTATGTATCTGTACGAAGGGCTCGAAGGCAGGAAGGACATCTTGGTCGTCTTCCTGATCTTTATGGCCGCCTTCCTTCTCGCCGCCCTGGCCGGGCTGATTTTCCGCCTGGTCCAGAAAAGCCGCGAAAAGAAGAACGAGCGCGAAATCAAGAAGAATACCCTTTCGGTCACGCATTACATCTACGACCATTCGACCGAGAATCTGACGAGCTTCTCCACGAGCAAGTCCGGCGACCAAAAAGTGACGAAGCTCGCGAGCTTCCTCCACCAGCTGCCGACTTCCGAAGAGAGCGATTCGGTCAAACAGTGGCTGATTGATTACGCGTCGGGGAAGAAGACCTCCCGCCCGTTCTTGACCGTCCACACGTCCTTGCAGGGCAATAAGAAGAGCGACGCGCTCTCCGTCCTCAAGCTCGACGAAGTGAACACGGCCAAGCAGAAGGTCCATTTTGAAATGGTGACCCTGCCGGCCATCCGCGTGCGCAAAGGCGCGTTCCGGACCAAGCCGAGCCGCGAGTCCTCCCAGGTCCATAAGCTCGACGAAATCCGTTCGCTCGTCCTCTCCAAGAACAAAAAGAACCGCCATTTCGCCTGCTATTACATCACTCTGACCCAGTACATTACGGGCTCCGCGGAAGTTCTGAACGGAAAGACGCTCTACGTCACGAGTATCCTCCAGCCGATCAACGGTATCCAGAAATATCTTTCCCGCAAGAGCGCGCTCGTCATCGAGAACGACCGGGAAGCGATGATCTTCGACATGCGCCCGACCGACTCGGAGACGATTACGGCCATGTGCAACACGATCCTCGACGAGATTTCCCGCTTCTTCTCCGTACACGGGCTCTCGGACATGTACCAGATTGCCATCGGCGTCTCGAAATACGACGGGACGGGGAAGTTCGATGACGCGGTCGCGCGGGCGAAGTCCTTGTCCGAAAGCGCTCAGGAATCCGAAGGGATCTCTTACCTCATTGAAGGGGAAGCCGACACGGGCGACATCCATTACGATTTGACCGGAAAGAACGATCTGCGCCTCTTGCTGAAGAACCAGACCTACCGCATCTTCTACGTTCCGGTTCTGTCCTTAAAGGAAAGCAAGCCGCAGTTCCTCCTCGACATCCGCCCGTACGGAATCCGCCAGGAATCGTTCTTCGATTTCCTGAAGACGGTCCAGAAACAGGGAGCCGTCGTCCCCTTCTACAAAGGCGTCTTCGCCAAGCTGAAGAGGACGCTCGAGCATTTCCCGGACGCCGAGGTCGTCCTGCCCTGCCTCATCACTTCTTCCCCGCAGGTGCAGCAGGCGCTGATGCAGAACGCGCCGGAACTGCTGTCCCGCACGGTCTTCGCTTTCCGCGCCACGGACGTGCGCGACGTGTTGAAAGCGCGGCTCGATTACCGTTCCTATTTCGAGAAGATCCGGGAGGACAAGGTCCGGATCGGGCTCTATTTCTCCGACCCGGAGATTCCAATCACGCCGGAAGTCCTGACGAATTTCGATTTGTTCCTTGTGGATACGAACGTCGACGCCCCGCTGGCTTCTTCGCAGAAGAAGATTCTGGTCATCCAGAAGATCCTCGATGCGTTCTCGTCCTACGGGAAGGAAGTCGTCATCCAGTCGCTTGCCTCCCTCCCGGACATCGTCTACGCTTCCGAGATCGGCGTAACGACGTTCACGGCGCCGCCTCTTGACGGCCCTTCGTCGCTCCCGTACATCGATTCTTCGTGGAAGGAAGCGCTCGACCGGGAAGGATTTGAAGGGGAAGGGAACTGAAACCGGCCAGGGACTATATCATACGGAAAGGAAAAAGAGCATAATATTGAATTGTGCTTATCTAAGGATAAGCGAACAAATCTGCTGAAACGAGGAAAAGAATTATGAAAAAGAACGATGCGATTACCCCAAGAGAAACCGACATGGGGAAATGGTACTCCGAGATCTGCCTGAAGGCGGAACTGATGAGTTACGCCCGCGTCAAGGGCTTCATCGTGTACCGTCCGTACGGCTACGCGATCTGGGAGAACATCAAGAACTGGCTCGACGCCGAGTTCAAGAAGGTCGGCGTCCAGAACGTCTACATGCCTTCTTTGATCCCCGAAGAGCTGCTGAAGAAAGAAGCCGAGCACATCGAGGGCTTCGCTCCGGAATGCGCGGTCGTCACCCGCGGCGGAAACGAGGACCTGAAGGAACCCCTCTACGTCCGTCCGACGTCCGAGACGCTTTTCTGCGACCATTTCCACGATATCCTGAGTTCCTACCGCGATTTGCCTCTGATCTATAACCAGTGGTGCTCGGTCGTGCGCTGGGAGAAGACGACCCGTCCGTTCTTACGCGGCGCGGAATTCCTCTGGCAGGAAGGGCACACCCTTCACCGCACGGAGGCCGAAGCGCGCGAGATGGCGCTGAAGATGCTGAACATCTACGACCGTCTGGGCAAAGAAGTTCTGGCGATTCCGTTCGTCAAAGGAAGAAAGACGAACCGCGAGAAGTTCGCCGGCGCCGAGGAGACCTACACGATCGAAGCGCTGATGCCGGACGGCCAGGCGCTGCAATCGGGCACGTCCCACTACTTCGGACAGGGCTTCGCCCGCCACTACGACATCCAGTTCCTCGATTCGGACAATACGCTGAAGACTCCGTACCAGACATCCTGGGGCGTCTCGACCCGTCTCATCGGCGCGCTCATCATGGAGCACGGCGACGACAACGGTCTGGTCCTGCCTCCGTACGTCGCTCCGGTCCAGGCCGTGATCATCCCGGTCCGCGCAGATAAGGAACCGAAGGTTCTCGAAGTCGCCAAAAAGCTTCAGGCCGAACTGACTGAGAAGGGCATCCGCTGCAAGATCGACGCCTCCGACAAGACGCCGGGCTGGAAGTACGCGCAGTACGAGATGAAAGGCGTTCCGTTACGCATCGACGTCGGCCCGCGCGATCTGGAGAAGAACCAGGTCATGGTCGTCCGCCGCTTCGATTCCTCGAAGGAATTCTGGCCGCTCGACGGAAAGCTCGCCGACAGGGTCGTTAGCGAGATGGCAAACATCACCAAGGGCATGTACGACAAGGCGAACGCTTACCTGCATTCGCACATCGTCGAAGTTCATACCAAGGAAGAACTGAAGGACGTCATCCAGAACCACAAAGGATACGCGAAGATGATGTGGTCCGGAAGCGACGACGTCGAAGTGAAGATCAAGCAGGAACTCAACGCTTCTTCGCGCTGCATGCCGTTCGACCAGATCAAGTTCGCCGACAAGGATCCGATCAACGGGGAAGACGCGAAGTACGTCGTCCTCTTCGACCGCGCCTATTAATCGGAAAGAGAAGGAAAACACGGGCCGCCGGGAAGGAATTCCCGGCGGTTTTCTTCTATTTTTGGAAGTATTCAGTTAATAAGTTAGTTCAAACTAATTTATATGCTCTGTTTCTCCAAAAGGCCTGTCCTTCGTACTATAATGAATCCGTATCCGTATTAGGAGGAAAAACATATGTTCGACATCTCTCATTTGGCCGAAGTCCGTTCCGTGATGAAGAAGGAAGGGCTGAAGGCATACCTAGTCGTGACCGGCGACCCGCACGATTCGGAGGAACCGGCGCCGTATTTCGCCGCGGAACGCGCGTATTTCTGTCCGTTCTCCGGCGATAACGCGTATCTTCTGATCACCGCGGATGACGCACTCTTATGGACCGACGGCCGTTTCTTCATCTCGGCCGAGCAGGAACTGAAGGGCTCCACGATCCGTCTGATGAAGATGCAGACGAAAGGCTATCCGACGCTCGACGAGTACGTCGCCGAAAAGAAGCTGTATCCGTTAGGAACCAACGAAAACCTCATTTCCCCACGGTTTTTAAAAGGACTTTCAAAAGGCGGAGAAGTCCTCGACAAGGATTATTCGTATCTCGTGAAGGACCGTCCGTCCCTTTCCAAGGATCCAATCTGGGAATTCAACGACAAGAAATACAACACGCTCTCCCGCGACGAGAAGCTCTTAAACGTCTATCAGGAGATGGAAAAGCTCGGAGCCGAGGCGCATCTCATCACGACGCTCGACGACGTGGCCTGGCTTTTGAACCTTCGCGGGAACGACGTCAACTGCACGCCGGTCTTCTATTCCTACCTCTATCTTTCTAAGAAGGAAGGGACGCATCTTTTCGTCGATCCTTCCCGCATTCATTTCGAATTGAAGGGAATCACGGTTCATCCGTACGGGGAAATCGCCTCGTTCTTGGCCGCGCATAAGGACGTCCCGACGCTCGTCGACGATTCGAAGTGCTCGGCCCGTCTTTTCAACGAGCTGAAGAACCCGGTGTGCTCCCGCGCCCCGTCGAACCTGATGAAAGCAATCAAGGGACCGACCGAGATCGAAAACATTATTTCCATCCAGGAAGAGGACGGCGTCGCCCTCCTGAAGTTCGGGAAGTTCTTAAGCGAACATGCCGGAGAGAAGCTCTCCGAATGGGATTACGCGGTGCAGTTAGGGAAGTACCGCGCGGAAGGGGAACGCTACTTCGAGGATTCGTTCACGACCATCTCGGCCTGCGGGGAAAACGCGGCGATGATGCATTACGCGCCGACTTCGAAGGTCCATTCGGTGGTCGATCCGGACAGAGTCATCGAGCTGCTCGTCGATTCCGGCGGCCAGTATTACGGCGGGACGACCGATACGACCCGAACGTTCTTAGTCGGTAAACCCACTCCGGAATACATCCACGATTACACCCTGACGCTGAAGTCGGTGATCAACCTTTCGAGCACGGTCTTCTTAGACGGCTGCTCGGGCACGGCGATCGACATCAAGGCGCGTGAAATCATGTGGAGGGAAGGCATGGACTACAAGTGCGGCACCGGACACGGCGTCGGATACGTCCTGATGGTCCACGAAGGCCCGAACGGCTTCCGTTACCGTTCCGCCCCGGGCAAGGACGACCAGAGCAAGCTCGTCCCGGGTATGGTCACGACGATCGAACCGGGCGTCTACAAACAGGGCAAGTACGGCATCCGCATCGAGAACAACCTCCTCTGCGTCCCGGCGTTCGAGACGTCCGACGGGACGTTCTACAAGTTCGAGACGATCACGTTCGTCCCGATCGATACGAAGGCGCTCGACCTGTCGTTACTGAGCGATTCTGAAATCGCCTGGCTCAACGCGTACCATCAAGAAGTTTACGACCGTCTCTCTAAGCGCGTGGGCGGGGATCTCCTCGCCTATCTGAAGGAAGCGACGAAGCCCGTCTCCCGTTAAAGAATGGTCTACGTCGTTCTGTTCGAACCGGAAAAACCGGCGAACGTCGGGAACATCATCCGCACCTGCATGGCGCTCGGCGCGGGACTGAAGATCATCGGTCCCCTCAGTTTTGATTTGTCCGATAAATCCCTGCGCAGAGCGGGTATGGATTATCTCATCGGATTTCCTATCGAGTTCCTACAAGACATGGACGAATACGAGGAAAAGTACGGGAACGAGAACACGTTCTACGTGACGCGTTACTCGAAGAACGTCTATTCCGTAGCGGATTATTCGGACGTCCTGAAGGATCTCTATCTGATGTTCGGGAGGGAATCGACGGGGATTCCGCACGATACGCTGCGGAAGCATTACGAAAAGACGGTGCGGATTCCGATGGTCCCCGCCGCGAGAAGCCTGAACCTTTCGAATTCGGTCGCCATCGTCTTAAGCGAAGCGCTGCGCCAGCAGCGTTTCGAAGGACTGGCCACGCAGGAAGAAATCAAAGGGGAAGACTTCCTCTTCGAAGAAGTGAAAAAGAAAGACTGAAGTTTTACTGAAGCTTCAGAAGCTTCGCGAACATTTCCTTGTCGGATTCGTTCACGGAATGAAGGGTGAGCAACGAGTACGTATGGAACGTTACGAGCCCTTTTTTGTTTTTGTTCTTCTTGACTTCTCTGACCGGCGTGACGACGACGTCGCCCGAATCGAGGTCGGAGAGATAGAGCGCGAGCTCGGCGGCGAGGAGGCGCGTCTTTTCGCTGTCGCCGGACAGGATCACGACGTGCGAACCCGGATAATCCTTGACGTGGACGAAGATGTCCGTCTTCTGGGCGATATGAAACGTGAGCTGCTCGTTCTGGTAGGCGTTGAGTCCGAATCCGATCTTGTACGAATCGCCGACTAAATAATGCGGCTGGGCCTTCTCGAGATGCTTCGGGGAGAAGCGCCTTGCCTGCCTGTTCTTGAGATAGCCTTCCTGGACGAGTTCTTCCTTGAGCTGGAGGATGTCCTGCCCGCGGCCCTTGAGGGCCTCTTTTTCCTTGAGGGCGAGGTAGTCAATCTCGTCCTGGGCCTTGTCGATCATCGGACCGAGAATGCTGGAAGCGGTCTTAGCCTTCTTGTAGCGCCGGAAATATTCCTGTGCGTTCCGCGAAAGATCCCACTCTTCCTTGAGGGGGATGGAGATGTTATCGATGACCATCTTCTTGTCCTTCGGCTGATAGAGATCCGCGTGGGCGTAAAGGAGCTGGCCGTAATCCTTATAGACCAGACGCTGCTCGGAAGCCTTCAGATCCCGGATCAGATTCTCCTTCTTGCGCCTGGCGACGACTTCCGCCTTCTTGATCTGGCGAATCAGTTCCTGCTCCTCGAGCTGGTGGGCTTTCTCGCGCTGGTTCGTGACAAAAAGGGAGTAGAGGTCCTTCACTTCGACCTTCTCGGCTTCCTTCTTCCCGAAGGAATACGGTTCGATCCCTTTCCCGATGCGGTAGATCGAATCCGAGTTCAGGAGATCGCTTAAGGCTTTTTCATACCCGACTTCCTCGGCGTACGCGCGGAAAAGCTTCCTTGTCGAGAAGGAGAGATACGTCTCGGCTTCTTCTTGACTCATTCCCAAAGAGATTTCTTTCCGCGGGGCGGGCGGGATATAGGCGAACCCGCGGGCCATGTAGCGTTCCTTGAAGACGTCGTTCGTCTCCTTGTAGATTGCGAGGATGTGCCCTTCCGGAAACGGGATGAAATAGACGTTCGGCGTCTGTGGGAAAAGTTCGACGATGAGCTCGTAATCCGTATTGAACTGCTCGAGGGAATTCGAAAGGACTTCGCTCTTCAGAACGAGGACGCGTTCGCCCGGAAGCTTTTTGACGGACGTGACGCGCGAACCTTCGATCTTCCGTAAGGAATTGAAGAACGGCGTGTTGAGGCTGACCTTGGCGAACTTCCCGAACGAATACGTGACATAGGGGTTCCCGCCTTCCAAAGACAGGATGAACGTCCCTCTTCCGCCGTTCTCCTTGTTCGAGGAACCGTGGAAAGGCAGGGCGAACTGGTTGAAGGCCAGCGCGAAGGGCTTGTCGAGGTACGCCCCGACGAGCTCGGTTTCCAGTTCCTTCACAATCTTTTTCAGTACGAGATTATCCATCGCCATGGCTCTTTTCTCCTCTTTCTTTTAGCATTATAAGTGTTTTGGGATTGTTGAAAAAGAAAAGTGAACTTTTTAGACTGAAAGGGATGAAACGGAAAGCATTCTCTCTTTTATCCTCTTTATTCCTGACGGTCCTTTCTTCCTGCTCGGGCTGGTACCAGGAACCGCTTTCGTTCAAACTGCTCGTCCCGGACGCGGAGAACTTCCTTCCGTTCTCTTCCTATTACGACCAGTTCGGAACGCACGTCTTTTTAAAGGATTACAAAGAAGCCGGGGAAGCTTTTTTCAGCGATGAATACGACGCTATCGTCTACGACGTGACGGACGGACTGGACCTCATCGAGAAAAAACACGCGCATTACCGCCTGGCCAGGATCCAGACGTGGGGAAACCTTTATTTATTGGGAAAAGAAGGAAAGGACGGAAGCGATCTCTTTTCTTCTTCCGTCTATGCTTTTAGGAACCTCCCGGAAGGAAAGGACCTCACTTTCGAACTGATGGAGTATACCTACGGAAAGGAGCTTTCCTATCGGAAGATATACGCGAGTTCGAAGGAACTCTATCAGGCCGTGAGCGGAGGAGGGATTAAGGACGCGGACTATTTGTTCTTAAGCGAGCCGTACGTAAGTGAGCTCCTCTCGTCCGATTCCTCTTATTCCTATATCCGCCCGTTCTCGAAGGACTTCCTTCAGGCGAGCACCGTCCACGAACTTTCTGAATCCGGCTATTCGCATTATCCTTCGAGTGGACTCTTCGTCTCCTCGAAATGGGACGGAGACGGCAGGTCCGACAGGGAGAAACACGAGAATTTCTTCGCTTTATACGACAACATGCAGGTCGACCTGCAGCGGAACAACGGGACGAACGCCGTGACGTTCCTTTCTAACGCCGAAAGAGGAAGCTTCTACACGGCCGCGGATCTGTTCGGCCTCTCCGTCCCGGAAATGGAAAAGCTCCTTTCCGGAGGAGGAAAGAGCGGGGAAGTGAACCCGTTCGGATACGTTTCCTACGCGACGGACCTCACTTCTTTCTACGCCTCCTTGTCCTACGCGGGGATGAGCCATGCCTTCTCCAAAGCCGCCTTAAGTTCCTACGCGGAGCTCATTTCGTGACAAAGTCGGCTCTATTTTAATAGTGGAAGCCCAATAGGGTGGAAATAGAGTAATAAAAACAACACAAAAATAATGATGATTTCCGGGAGCCACCATTGGCCCGAAGGGGCAGTTTTTGTGTAATAAAAAAGAAATAAATATATATAAAAAGTGCAGATATTACGGCACTTTTCATATAAAAATCCGTATTGGTTTCTATAAAAGGGCTTTCAAAGTACCTGTAAGCCTTTACACAAATTACTTGAAACTTAAACTTTCTGTGTACTAAATTAAAACTGCAGTTGGAAAAGCCGTCATGAACGTCCTGTTATCCGGCTTCTCCCGTTGCTCATCTCATCAAATGGAAAGGATATTGGAAAGATGAAAAAGAACATTTTAGTTACGGTCTCTCTGTTAGCGATTGCCGGCCTCACCGCCTGCGGTCAGACTTCTTCGATCACGTCGGTCACGTCGGACAAGCCGGTCACGCCGGACACGTCGGTCACGTCGGAAAAACCGGCCGAAGCCACCGAAATCAGCCTCTGGGTTTCGCAGGCCGATTCCCCGGCTGTCACGGCTTGGGAAGCCGGCTTCAATAAGGCCAACCCGAGCTCTCCGGTCAAGCTGAAGTTCACGACCATGGAGGAAGGCGATGTCGGCGACAAGTTCACCTCCGACCCCGAAAGCGTTCCTGATATCGTTCATTTACCGGGCGACGTCCTCACCAAGCTCGAAGCTTCCGGTTCCGTCTCTTCGTTCGCCTCCGCGGATGTCAAGTCCGTCATCGGATCGGATATTTCCGCCGGTGCGTTAGCGGGCGGCCAGGATGCCAACGGCGTCCAGTACGGCTTGCCGTATGCGGCGAACACCTACTTCCTCTACTATGACAAGGCGGTCTACACCGAAGAACAGGTCGCGACCTACGACGCGCTGTTCACCCAGTTCGATACCTATAAGGCCGCTAAGGGCTTAGACGCTTCTAACCGCGCCATCGCTCCGCAGCTCGACAACGGCTGGTACATCCAGTCCTACTTCATGTCGAACGAAGGCATCTTCGCGGACAACGGCACTTCTGCCACCGAGACCAACGTCGTCACCAAGGGTCTCCCGGTCGCTAGAACGATTGCCAACATCTATAAGTCCGGCGATGTCTCGAACGCTACCAACACGACCGATTTCACGAAGTGCTTCGCGTTTATCTCCGGCGCCTGGGATTATAAGAAGGTTGCGGATGCCTGGGGTGCCGAGAACGTCGGCTTCGCTCACATTCCGGATCTGACTGTCGGCGGAAAGACCGTCACCCATAAGGGTATCGGCGACAACAAGTACGTCGCGGTCGCCGCTTCTTCCAAGAAAGCGGCCTTAGCGAAGAAAGTCGCCCTCTACATGGATTCCGCCGAAGGACAGCTTGCCCGTTGGAAGGCGAACTCCGGAACGGTCGTCACTTCCGCCAAGGTTGCCGCTTCCGCGGATTACTTAAAGGGAACTCCGGCCATCAATGGTGTCTTAGCCACCCTGGCCCACGGCACGTTCGCCCAGAACACTTCGACCCAGTTCGGCAAGTGGTGGGATGCTTCGACCGCTTTCACCGGCAGCTTATATACCGCTGTCACCGGTGAAGACGGAACGGCTAAGAACGAGGTCTCGGACGATGATCTGACCGCGCTCCTGAACACCCTTCAGACGGCTCTGCTAGCGAAGTAATAAACGTTGCTTCCGCCCAGCCGTTTCCGATCCGACAACTCATACACGTAGAAAGGACTGGTGGGAAAAACCTTCTCACCAGCCGTTTCTACTTTTTATAGAATAGGAAGGGGAATCTTATGCCGAACACTGCGAATAACGGCGCTCCTTTGGAAAAAGACAGCGCCCCGACCGCCGAGAAAAAGGCTCCGTTCAGAAAGCTCACCTACGTGGAGTACCTCGCTCTATCGCCGAAAGAAAAACAGGCGTACATGCGGGAGAAGAGAACCGAATCCTTCAAGAGGGGATTCGTGAATTTCTTCCGGAAAATCGGGCTCTTTTTTGTTCATCTTTATCAGCGGTTCGTCCGTTTCGTCCTCGGGCTGGCCTACGCGTTCAAACACGGGGACATCTGGACGAGGCTTTCGTTCGTCCTGCCGGGAACTTCTTTCTTAGCTAGAAAGCAGATTGGGAAAGGTCTGCTGTACTACGGCATCACCGCCGCGTTCATCCTCTACATGGTGTTCTTCGGTTCGGGCG
>CAYUFI010000014.1:0-31989 GCA_964444175.1 uncultured Clostridiaceae bacterium
TCCGAGAAAACAACCCGGCTCGGATATGCCACTCCGAACGGCGCCGCCGCGACTCGGAAGAAAGACGCCGGCGCGTCTCCCGACACGACTCCGAAGTATGTGAAAGGAACGCCTTCCGAGTCTGATCCTAAGACTTCTTATGACGAAGCCCCTGTCTCCGATCTTAACACGGATCCCAAAAAACCAGTCGTCCACCTCGGAACGGAAGATTTCACCCCGGTGACCGATGCGGATTTCGCTTCCGCGGAGTCCTGGACCTTTAAGACGAACGGCTATATCGGAAAGACTGCGGGCTCGAATGGTACTGGTACTTTAAGCGTCGTTGAAAGAATCTGGCTCGAAGGTACGGATGATGCCTGCGGCGGCATAGGCAACGGCAGCACCAACCTCAGCAAGAGCTTCGGACTCGACATCAGTTTCTATGGTGTCGCCTTAAAGGCCTAATGGAAGAGAGGAGAATAAACGATTATGAAATTCAAGAATAAGATCCTGTTAGCTTCCGCTTCCTTGCTGGTCTTAAGCGGTGCCGCGGCTTCTACCGGCGTCTTCGCCTGGTATACGGCAAACCGCGCGGCCGAAGTGAAAGTAACGAAGATGACGGCGACTTCCACCGAAGGTGCCTTGAAAATCGAAGGCGTAACCGATACCACACACGGCGTAACGATTACGCCGAAAGATTCCACCAAGGCTACGACCGACCCGGATTTAACCATCACTCCGAATACGGGTGCTTATCTGGTCGATGTCACCGGAAACGGCGACGGAACGTTCAACAAGCCGTTCTACGTGACAAAATCCAATCCCGCAACCATGGTCGGACATTGGGATAGCGAGTCCGCTTATCAGGCCAATTATACGGGTGCCTATTTCTACTACAGCTTCGATTTGAAGTTCTCCATCAGCGGAGGTGACGGAAACTACGGCCTGCTGCTCTCGAAGTCCTGCACGCTGGCCGATACCGCTGAGGCCACTACCGTCGCGGACACGGTCAGACTGTCTGCGGTCAACGGATCGAGATATGTCTATGCCAACATCAATGGCACGGACACCGGCTACTACCCTTATTCCACTTCCGATTCCAAGTGGTCTGAGGCCACAACCATCACCGGAGGAACTGAAACTCAGGGCGTCTTAACCAGCGAGTATTTCACCGGAACCGATGGTTCCGAGTTCACAACCAAGGATAACAACTATCTCGGCAACATTGCGCACGACGGAAGCCTCACGGTTACCTTCTACGTCTGGGTCGAAGGTCATGTTTCGGCGAATACGGATGCCGCTGCGGATTTAACAGCTGCCGGCAACTCCGAAGCTACCTTCAATCTGAACCTGAAGTTCTATACGCTCAAGGCCTAGTCTGGATTCTATTCGTTCATAAAGCGGTGAGCTATCAAAGCCCGCCGCTTTTTTTATGCATTATTTAGGCTTATTTTCCGGTTGATTCAGAAAATAAATTTGTTTTTTTAAAATATTCTTTTTTTATCTTTTTCTTCCTCGCTTTCCGACAATCTTTCCCCTGCGCTTATTGCTCTTTTTTTCCTTCCCGTCTAAAATCGGAAGCAGAAAGGAAAAACAAGATGATTGAAATCAAGAACCTGACCAAGACCTTCGGCAGGACCGTCGCGGTGAATTCCCTTTCTCTGACTATCCAGCCGGGAATCACGGGGCTCGTCGGAGAAAACGGGGCGGGCAAATCCACTTTGTTCCGTCTTATAAGCAACGTCCTTTACGCCGACCGGGGAGAAATCCTGATCGACGGCATTCCCTGTTCTCAAAAGGAAGCCAAGGAAAAAGTGTTTTTCTTAGCCGACGATCCCTACGCCCCGGGAAATATGAAGATCAAGGACGTACTGGACTATTACGGCGTCTTCTATTCCTTAAACGCGGAACACATCGGGGAACTCGTGAAAAAGCTCGCTCTTCCCACGGATAAGAAAATCTCCTCGTTCTCAAAAGGTATGAAACGCCAGTTCTTCCTTTCCTTAGCCTTGAATATCGACGTTCCGTATATCTTACTCGACGAAGCTTTCGATGGACTCGATCCTCTGATCCTGTCCTTAATCGGTAAGGAGATGGAGGAAAAAGCCGCTCTAGGCAAGACCATTGTCGCTTCCTCGCACAACTTAGTCACGCTCGAGAACATCACGGACCGTTTCATCGTCCTCTCCAAGGGGAGACTCTCCTCAGAAGGCGAATCGAAGGACATCGGGCAAAGCCTTGTCAAATACCAGGCCATCTTCGAACGTCCTGTCACGGTCGGGGATTTCGCTTCCTACGGAATCCGCGTCCTCTCCATCAAAAAGGTCGGTTCGATCGTCCAGCTGGTCTTGGAGGATCAGGACGGGCTCGAGGACATGATCCGGGGCGCATTTCATCCGACCCTTCTCGAGAAAGTCGGTCTCGACGCCGAAGAAATCCTGAAGATCCAGATGGAAGACGCCAAAAAGGAGGGCGAAAGCCATGATTAAGCGTATGATCAGACATTCCTTCAAGGAATATCTCCCTCTCTTCTTCACGATCTTCTTGGCGATCGGAGCGCCGCAGTTCCTGATCAACATCCAGTCGGAACTCTATTCCTACGGGTCAAGCGCGACGGAAATCACGCGCTACGCCGATCCCTCCCTGTTGACGCATTTCATCCTCTCCCTCATCGTCGCCGTCATCCTTCCTCTGTATGTCTTCTCGTACCGTTACGGAAAGAAACAGGCCGACTTCTATTCCCAGCTCCCGCTCGGGAACAGGACCTACCGGCGTTTCCGCCTGCTGACGACTCTGTCCTATTACCTGATTGCCGAATTCCTCTCGTTCCTTTTAGCGATTGCGGTCCTGGCGATCCGCCAGGCTTCCGCCCCTTCCCCGGTCCACGAACACATCTACATGGTCTTCTTCCCGTACGGAAGGCTCGTCTTATTCGAGCTATTGATGCTGGCGTTTACGGCCCTAACGTATTTCATCTCGGCCTTCTTCTGTTCCCTCGGGAACAATCTGGTCACTTCCGTCATCTCCCTCGGCGTCGGTTTCTCGGCCTTATACGTCCTCATTCCGGGCGTCGCGCTCTGGATCCAGGCGTTCCACGGGGATATGGGATTCTTAAACAAGTACATGTTCGAAACCTCGGCCGGTTTCTCCCCGATTTTCTTCATGATCCTGATCGGTACCCATTACAAGGCCGCTGTCGGACAGATGCTTTACTCCTCGATCAGCGAGGGCTTACGGATCACCGACCCCTTCTGCTACATCCTCTGCATCGCCTACTTCCTTTTGGCCGTCGGGGCCGTCGTCTACCTGATGCTCCGCAAAGAGCCTTCCGGGGAGTACAGCGGCAGCTTCGGACCGAGAAACAGGATCATTCTCCACTTCTTCTACGGGTCCGCGTTCCTGATTTTCCTTCCGAACTACACGATGGGCGGGACCGGAGCCCTCATCTACTCCGTGGGCTTTTTGAATCCGGCGTATCTGTTGACCCTGTCCTTCAGTCTCCTCATCCCGTTCTATCTGCTGCAGTGCGCCTACTACCGCACGTTCCGTCTTTCCAAGACGAACTGGATCCTGTTCGCTATCTACGGCGGGGCGGACATATTCGTCACGGCGGTCTTATCCTTAATCAGCAACGCGACCGCGCACCTTTAAAAGCATCCTCAGAAATCCGATATAGACGCGCCCCCGTTTCTCTAAAAAAGGAGAACGGACGCGCCTTTTTTCATATCTAGTGAGCGGCCGGTTTTTTTCTTCAAAAACGCCCTTAGAGCCCGACTATTATTATTGTGCATTCGGAAACCCCCGTTTTTCGACTTTACGGTCCTTTTCTATCATTCTTTTTGCTGTTTTCTTTTTCTTTTCGTTCCAATTGATTTAATATACTTATGAGTGAAAAGCACAGTCGAGGGAAACCTCGACGCCGCAAAGCTACAGGGCCTGAGAAAGAGGCGTAAGCCTTCTTCCCTGGCAGCCAGTTACCGCAGGGGAAAGATCGTTCGGAAGGTCTCCTCGCGTCTTCCTTCGCTTAGAGGAAGGCGCATGCACTCGGAATCTTCCGGCCGGTTCATCCTTAGGGTTTCTTCTTTGCTTTTTCCGGCGTTCGCTTCCTGGCAGAAGGGAGGGTCGGAAAAAACGGCCGTTTCGGGTACCGCGCTTTTTTGGGGATGACGGGACCGGAACGGACGAGTCGATCGATGTCCCTATAACGGCAGAAGGAATTCATAAGGCATGCAGGCCCAAGCGGAATTAGCCCATAAGAAACAAAGGAAACGGAGACGCGTCATCTGGATTACGGCGACGTCCAGCCTTTTGATCGTGACGCTCGTCCTCGTCGCGTACCTTTCTAGTTACGTCGGAAACTTCACAATCCGCGTCCGCAACTCGGATACGCATTTGGCCATCGCCCAGAACATCGACGCTACGAGTGTCACCAAGGACGATGGTACGGTAGCGACCGAGTATTCCCTTCCGGATTCGACCACGTTCTTACAGAATACGGGCATGGGCACGACCATGCAGTATTCCGTGGATCAGGTCGACGCGAACGCGGTTCTTGAAGCCGGTTCCCACATGGGCCAGTACACCTACGACAACGACCTTCCGTCCACCGAGGAGGATTCCCCGCACACGCTGAGGCAGAACATTTCCTACAAAGGCGTCTCCTACGACGCGACGGTGTTATTCGTCTACCGCTTCTACGTCACGAACTATTCGGAGACGAGCGCGTATTACCGTTACGCTTTGAACATCACCGGCCAGCAGAACTCGGTCTCGACCGGACAGAAGCTGTCCGATCAGATCCGCGTCCGCATCTACGACAACCGGGTCGGTTCGGGCGAGCACAAGTACATGGATTACGCCGCGCACAACGTCTATAAGGACGGAAGCCACCGCGATCTCGAGGACGCCTCGGGCGAAACGGATTCCAACGGGAACAAGATTCTCTACACGACCGACGACTATTACGATTCCGAACACCGTTACACCCAGAAGCAGTGCGACGAGATCAACGCCTACATCAACGAGTACTGCGACGTGAATTCGACCGAGCATCCTTTCACCTATTTCTCCGAAAAGAGCCCGCTCATCCAGTCCGAGTCGAGCTACAGCCTCGGGCAGAACGAGATCGACCGCATCACGTTCTTAGTCTGGGTCGAAGGATACGATCCGGACGGCTACGCGGACTTCCCGGGCGACGCCGAGCTCCGTCTTTCCTTCTTCGTCGCGGCGGCCGAAAAGACCGCCTGATCCGTTTCTTTTGTCCATGAAAAACCGTTTCAAGATTCTACTCGCCTTGTCTCTAGTGACCGTTCTAGTCGGCTTCGGATCGGCGAGCGCGACCTACGCGTGGTATCAGCTGAACCTGACGAAGTCTATCTCGTTAAGAGGCACTTCCTTAGGGCATTCTGCGGGTCTGCAGATCGGTTTTGTCACGGACGCGGATCTGAGTTCGGTCACCGAATTAACGAAGTACACACCCGAAGACGCCTCCGTCGATTACGGAGGAAGCCTGTATTTTCTGAACACCAGTCAAGAAGATCAGGACAAGAACAAGAACCAGTCCCTCACGTCGGACATCGTCTCGCGGGTCCTGAATATTGAGGGATACTCGTCTTCGGACATCTATCCGATTACCCCGGGCGCAAGAGAAGCCGGGGAGAAGATCGAAGCGTTCTACGAACCGCCGGGCTACAAGTCCACGTTCGAGTCGTACCATCCTATGGCCACCAAGAAGGAATACATCCATCTCGGGCTCGCGTTTTTAACGCTGACGAACGAAGGGGATCCGGTCCCTTCGAACGTGTATCTCGAGGATTACGCCTTCTCGGCGACCCAGAACGCGAACGAGGCGGTGCGTTTTTATTTCGAATCGCCTATCGGGGATTTCAATCTCGCCGAAGTCTTTAAGCCGGCGAGCTCGGAAGCCGGGACGACGAGGGTCGGCGGGCCGCTCGATCTCGACCAGGACGGGGTCTACGATTATCTGAACGGGAAGGAAGTCTTTTACGGTCAGAAAAAGGACGGGACGGACGTGCAGTACGGAGAGAAGTACGCTTCTTCGCTCAAAGGCGTTACGGCCGTACCGAACTACGACTGCTTCCAGGGAGGAAACCACGACGCGGGCGTAGAGCCTTTAGTCAACGTGGATGATTACGCCGCGACGAGCTTCTACGACACGCTCGATAAGTTCGTCGTGGATTCGAGCATCAAGGCTTCTAAAAACCGGCCGATCGCGCATTCGGACAACAACGGAATCGCCTTACTCAACATCGACATCTATCTCGAGGGCTGGGACACCCACACGGTGAACCAGACCGTCGGGGCGGAAGTCGGGGCGACGTTCAGCTTCACGGTCTTGGGAAGCAACAAATAGAAATTTTCAGATTTTATGGCGGAACGGGTACAAGGAAAGAAAAGATCGCTCAAGAGGAAGCAGCTGGTGCTCCTTTCTTTCAGCTTGCTTCTCATCGCCTCGCTATCGTCTTCTATCACCGCGACGGTCGCTTTCTTCAACGCGGCGTCTTTCGCGTCCTTAAAGGACATCCCGGTCACGGTCTTAAAACCGGCCGAGGTCACCATCGCCTTCAGCGAAAACGGGACGCAGTACGAGGAAGTCACGAACGAAGTCATGAAGAAGGAGTTCGGGGCGGAATATACCCAGAGCTCGGATGAAAGCGATCCACTCGAGTACAAGTTCTATCCGGTGACGTCCGCGTTCTCCTACCGCTGGCAAGTCGGGGCGGACTACAAGACGGCCGAGCCTTCATTCGGGTCGATTTATCGCCACAACACGTTCACGGATTCGAAAGGAAAACAGACGCCGATGTACGTAGCTAAACGGGACGCCGACAAGAGCCACTATCTGCAGATGAACCTCTATCTCACCGAGAAGGCCCAGGAGTCCCTCGGGGTGAATCTCTATCTGGGGAGCAACACCACCTTCACGGTCGATCAGGCCGGGGACGAATCCGAACAGGCCGTCTACGACGCCTTGGCCCAGTCGATGAGGATTTCGATCCTGACCGAGGACACGTACTACATCGTCAATCCGTATAAGGCCGAAGAGCACAAGACGTATCTCTGCGGTCCGATGGACTTCACTTCCGATGACGCGTGGCAGGGAGACTACCTCGACACGTATCCGTCCGGATTCCTCAGGGATTTCTATAAGGGCGAAGAAAAGTATAAGAACCGCGAGGCCCTCTACGGGGAGTTCCAGGTGATGGTCCCCGACGAAAACGGAAGCCTCGTCTATAACGAAACGGACGGGACGTTCGTCAAAGCGGAGGAGGACGGGACGGGAACGCGCTACAGCGTGATCAATCCGAACACGTACTTCGCCGACAGGCACGATCCGCTGCAGTACCTCGCCTGGAGCGACGAACCGGTCTTGGAAGATACGGAAAACTCCTATAACGGGATTACCTACGGGACGACCAGGAAAGGAAATTACGCGTTCAGCTTCGAAAAGACGCTCGCGAAGAACGCGGAACGTTTTAAAAAAGGCTGGACCGGAGTAAGATTATGTACAGAGAACGAGGAAGGAACGTACGTTCCTCTCTCGGAGCTGATGTACAAAAAAGGCTCGGACGGAAACGTCCCGCTCGTGAGCCTGACGCCGGGCGAGACGAAGAGGATCGTCGTGACGTATTACCTAGAAGGCTGGGACCACAACAACCTCCAGGCGGAAGGCTACGGAGCCTTCTTATCGACGTTCGGCCTCGAAGGCGAATACACCGATTACCGGAACGCCTGAACCGTTCATTAAGGAAGGGAGAAAGCCATGAATCAGTTCTTCAATTATCTCAGGGAGTGGCTCGCGGAATTCTGGGCGAGCTTCGTCGAATACTTCTCGAACTGGATCGTCTACAAATGGACGAAGGTTCCGGGTTATTTTTCTATCTACAACGATCTGTTCTCCCAGTACTCGCCGGACTTCGGACCCGGGGACTGGATCCTGTTCGTCCTATGGTGGATCTTCGTCGCGGCGTTTGTCGCGGGTCTATCGTGGCTGATTTTCTTCTTCTTACGGAAGTACATCCGCTTCAACAAGAAGGAACTCGACAAGGAGAAGATGGCCGAACAGATTGAGCAGCTCAACACCGAGCTCTATAACGCCGTCCAGGAAAAGAACAAGATTTTGAACCTCAAGGTCGGACAGCTCGGCATCCGCCCGGACGCCCCGAAACACGAAGAAGAGGAGGACGAGGAACAGAAGGAAGCCAAGAACACGTTGAAGGAAGTGCAATCCCGCTTCTCCCGTCTCATCCAGATCGATAACAAGTACAGCGGCAAGGACGTCTCGATCGCCGACGTGTCCGGATTGACGCTCGAAGAGCTCTGCATCCGTTTCCGCAACTTCGCCGCGTCGTCTTTAGGCCTCTACTACAAGATTTCGGATATCCGCAGCCTCTTCGCCGGCATGGGGACTTCGAAATTCCTGATCCTCGAAGGTATCTCCGGTACCGGTAAAACCTCCCTTCCCTACGCTTTGGGCAAGTTCTTCGTCAACGACTCGACCATCTGCTCCGTCCAGCCTTCGTGGAGAGACCGCACGGAACTCGTCGGTTACTTCAACGAATTCACCAAGAAATTCAACGAGACGGACTTCTTACGCGCCGTCTACGAAGCGACCTACCGCAAGGACGTCAACATCATCATCCTCGATGAAATGAACCTCGCCCGCATCGAGTACTACTTCGCGGAGTTCCTCTCCATCATGGAAATGCCGAACATCTCCGAGTGGAAGATCCAGCTCGTCTCCGCCCCGGATCCGAACGATCCGGCCCACATCAAGGACGGAAAGCTCCTGATTCCGCAGAACCTCTACTTCTTCGGAACCGCGAACAACGACGACTCGACCTTCACGATCTCCGATAAGGTCTACGACCGTGCGATTTCGATCATCTTCAACGAGCGCGCCCAGGCCTTCACGACGGAATACCAGGACGCGATGCCGCTGCCGTATTCGCAGCTCGAGCAGCTCTATAAGGACGCCATCATCAACAACCCAATCCAGCCGAGCCTCTTAGCCAAGTTCTCCGAGCTCGACGATTTCTGCATGAAGAACTTTAAGCTCATCTTCGGTAACCGTATCATGAAGCAACTCAACATCTTCCTTCCGATCTACGTCGGCTGCGGCGGGACGGACGTCGACGGACTCGATTTCTTCTTCCGCACGAAGATCTTAAGGAAGTTCCAGTCCCTCAACATCGGGTTCTTGAAAGACGAGCTCGCGGCTCTGATCGATGAACTGTCCAAGCTCTTCGGAAAAGACCGCTTCACCATGTCGAAAGACTACATCGCGGATTTGATCAAGATGAACTAGGAAAACAGATTCCTGAGATATGAAAGACCCGAAGAAGACCTTTGAATCCTATTACCGTCCTTCCGACGAGGCGTTTAAGGACGATCCGGACGCCGCGGAGCTTTTCCGTACGTTACGGAACGGGGAAAGGACGTACGCGAAGGTCTACCGCCAGGAAGATACGAACCACGACGTCTCCTGGGTCGATTCGGTCTATAACCTGATTCCGCATCTGAGCAACATCGTCTCTAATCCCCGCTCGTTCATCAAGACGGTCTCGTACATCGTCCCGGCCGAACTGGCCAAAAGGACCGGTCCGGAATCCGTGGAGCATTTAGCGACCCACTCGCAGTACGTCAAGGAGATCGACAAGGACGGGAACGTCATTCCGTCCAAGATTCTCACGAGCGAAGGCGACATCGACGTCGCGATCTACGAGAACCGCTTCGTCATGACGCTCTTACGGAGACTCAACCTCTACGTCGAGAGGCGTTACGCCTTCTTGAAGCATTTCGCCGAGCTGCAGGACCAGGAGATCTATTATCTCGACAACAGGTTCCACGTCGGGAAAGACGAGATCTCGTACCGGACAGAGATGAAAATCGCCCGTCCGACCGAGATGACCGAGGAAATGAAGAGGGTCATTGAGGCCTCTCTCGAGAAAATCGAGACCGCGCGGAAATACCTGCGTTACTTCATGACGTCGAACTTCATGAAGGTCGACTTGAAAGGGGCGAGGGCGGTCACTCCCCCGATCCTGATGACGAACCTGTTAAGGACCCAGCCGGACTACCACGCCTGTTACGAAGCGTGGAACTTCCTCAATCTCGACGAAAGAAAGAGCATGAACTTCACGGTGAACGAGGAAGTGAAGTACCTGAACGAAGAAGAACAGAAGCGCATCGATTTCATCCAGTACTTAGTCGCGCTCGACCTCTATGTCGGAGGGGAGCAGCCGGATATGCGCCTGACCAAGAATGAGTTCGTATCGCGCGTCCTCCCTTCGGTGGACGAGACGCTCGAACTGAACGGGCGCTTCACGGATTTCGCGTTCGTGAGGGCGGATTCAGCGTATTACGACGCTCTGATCGAGAAGAGGAAGAAGCTCCTCGAAGGCAAGTCCGAAAAGGTCATAGAGGCCGCCTTCAAGAAAGAAAAAGAAGAAAAGGACGAGCTGGAGATACAGAAGGAAGCCGCCGAGGAACTCCGCCTCCGGAAGGAAGAGGAAGCCAAAAAAGAAGAGGCTTTCCTCAAGAAAGAAGAGGAAAAGAGGCGCCTCGAGGACGAAAAGAGGGCCAAGGAAGAAGCCGAAGCGTACGAGAAGGAACGCCTCTACGAGCTCGAAAAGCTCCGTCAGAAGGTGAAGAATCAGGCGCTGTCGGATAAGAGGAAGATTAAGGACGAGAACCGTCCGAACATCACGGAGAGTCCTTTTATCAGTAAGGAAGAGAGGATGGAAGAAGAAAAGAAGGACACGGTCCAAAAGGACGTCGAGGCGCTCGAGTCCGAAGAGGAAAGGAAGTAAAGGGGTATGGAAGAAGAGAAAGTGAAGAAGAACAAGAAGAAAAAAACGCCATTGCAGATTGCCGGAACGGTGATCGACTGGATCGTCGGCATCTTCATCGTGCTCATCGCGGCGATCGAGATCACGGCGTTCGCGACCAAAGGGAGCAACTACGGGGTTCCGTCCTTTTTCGGGAACCAGGTTTCGGTCGTTCAAACCGATTCGATGGCCTACGACGAAAACGGGAACAAACTTTACTCGGTCGGCACGGCGATTTTCTCACATAAAGACGCGTACTCTTCTTTGAAGGAAGGGGACGACGTCTCGTTCTATAACCACGTGTTCTCCGCGAGCGAGACGAATCAGGCGTACGCCCTGTTCGTCCACCGCGTGATCGCCTACGTCCCTGTCGACGGGACGGACAGCATTTCGTTCGGCGGGAAGACCTATTCCTGCAACATTTCGAATCCTTACGGGGTTCCCTATTACATCGTGATGGGGGCGAACGTTTCGAATAAGGAAGGCATCTCGACACACTATTCCTCGTATCAGGTCCAGTACGTCTTCGAGGACGAAGACGGGATGAAAAAGCTCTCGAATCAGACGAACGTGTCCCTTCCGGATTTCCACGCGTATTATTCGTCTTCGGAAGATGTTCCATTCGCCTCGTATTCGGTGAACGGCTCGGGCATCTACATGGGAAAAGTCGTCGGACACTCGGATTTCGTCGGCGGGTTTTATTCGTTCCTCGAACAGCCGTACGGTCTGATTTTGGTGATTCTGCTTCCGTGCGCGATCATCGTGATTTCGACGATCGTCGATATGGTGAAGGTGCATAAGATGAGCGACGAGGAAGTCGAGGCGAAGTACGGGGACGGAAAAGAAGAAGGAACGTCCGAAAAGAACGGGACGTCCGTGAATCCGGACGATCCTTTGGCCGGGCTCAGTCAAGAAGATAAGAAGCGCCTGCAGGAGGAACTGCTCGCGTCCATGCTCCATAAGGGCAAGTCGGACGGTAAGAAAGGAGACTAGGTATGCGGCATCTAGAAAGAAGGATCATCGTCGGAATCGTCGCTGTCGGCTCGGTCTTTTTGGCCGAAGTCGTCGCGATGCTTCTCTATTGGTTCGACATCTATGAGTTCCCGCCCCATCTCCCGACCATTCTGACCGCCTCGATGGCGATCATGCTGGTCGTTTTGTCGTACCTGACGGCGTGGTTATACCGTCAAAACAAGTCGCTGAAGCTGAAGAGGGCGGACTTCCACCGCATCTATGGACTCGACGACAATTCCTTCGGCCGCACGGAATACGCCGAAAACGTGCGCAAGAGGCTTTTTAAGAACGCGGTCCTATGCGAACAGAGGAACCTCGCGATCCAGGGGCACGAAAAGCTCGTCGAACTCAATAAGAAGCGCGGCGCGACGACTCCGGAACTGAAGCTCCGCCCGAAGCTGATCCAGGTGCCGTACGGAATCAATATCGCCTTATCCTTATTCAACATCTCGGAGAACTACCAGTACTACCAGCTCGAACAGATGAACAAGTTCTACGGGTACGTCATGAAGTACCTGCTCGAACTCATCGAGCAGAAGGAATATCTCCACCGCCTGCACGCCGGTTTCGAGAACGGGATCTTCTTCCTCTCGTTCTTAGCCAAAGACGAAGCCGAAGCGGACTCGCTGATCCGCAAGATCGAGTCGGACATCTATACGATTCACGACCGGACGGACCTGCACGTCAACATGTATCCGTCCTTCGGGTTCTACGTCATCGACGGCAAGGTCAAGGACGTCTACAAGATGATTCAGAATTCGGTATTGGCTTTGCGCACGGCGTCCTCGACGTTCCAGACGTACGTGTATTACGACGAGACGCTCGAAGCCTCGGTCGTCCATAACGACGTCCTCGAGCAGGAAATCCGCAGGGGAATCAAGAACCACGAGTTCGTGGTGTATTACCAGCCGAAATTTGATCTGGCGAGCCAGAAGTACGTCGGGGCGGAAGCCCTGATCCGCTGGCAGCATCCGACTAAGGGCCTATATAGCCCGGGCGCATTCATCGGCGAATGCGAGAAGAGCGGCCTCGTCCACGTCCTGGACTTCTACGTCTTCGAGCAGGTCTGCAAGGACCTCGGGGACTGGAAGAGAAGAGGAAGGAGGATGATTCCGGTTTCGGTGAACTTCTCCGCCTCGGATTTCTACCATCCGAACTTCGTCGAGTCGATCGTCGGGGAAATCGAGAAGAACAACATCACCCCGAACTACATCGAGGTCGAAATCACCGAGTCTTCCGCGGCGAACAACTTCATCTACGTCATGGACATCTTACGGAAACTGCAGGACCACCAGATCCGCATTCTGATGGACGATTTCGGCGTCGGGTTCTCGTCGCTAGGGAACTTGGCGAAGTATCCGATCTCGTCTTTAAAAATCGATAAGTCGTTCATCGACAACATCAACAGCGACATCAAGGACCGCGAAATCGTCCGCACGATTATCGGGCTCGCGAAGTCGCTCGGCATGGAATCGGTCGCTGAAGGGGTCCAGAGCCAGGAACAGGTCGATACCCTGAAGGACATGAACTGCAACGTCATCCAGGGCTTCTACTACTCCGCCCCGCTCTCGAAGAAGGACTTCGAGGTGTTCTTATCCATGAACAGCTTTGAAAAGAAAGGAGTTCTCTTATGATCCTCATTCTGGGAAATTCCTCCGACTCCCTGCTCTACATCAAAACGATGCTGCGCCAGACCGAAGAGAAAAAGGAATGCTCCTCTTTCTTTTCGTCCTACCAGGGCAAGCTCTACGGGCAGGACGTCTTAGTCGCCGAGACGGGTCTATCGACGTACCGTGCCGCGCTTGTCGCATCGCACATGATGGAGAAATATTCGCCGTATTTAACGATTTATCTCGGAGACGCGTTGACCTGCTCTCATGAAATCGGGGTCGGCAGCATCCAGCTGCCGGATAACGTGGCCTTAGCCGACGTGAACCAGCTCCCGAAGGATCCGAACACGGTCTTAAACGCCGTGCCGGGCTTCCCTCCGGTCTATACGATTCCGTCCCCGGTCCATAACCTCTTCACGGAGGCGGCGTCCTCGGTGAATCTCTCCGAGTACCAGGAAGGAAGCGTCCTCTCCTCGAACCAGATTCCGAGAAGTCTGAAGGATCTGACGAATTTCGACGCGCCGTCGTTCTCTTCCCTGCACCGCGGGGGCTTCACGTTCCAGAGCGAGTGCGGAGGCGTGTGCCTGGCCGCGCAGATGGAAAACGTGTCGTTCATGCCCATCCTGACCGTCACGGGGAATCTCGAGGATTCCTCTTCCCTCGACGCGAAGAAGATTGTCTTAGAACGCTCCGTCGATGTCGGAAAGATCATTATCGCGACGATCGCGACGATTTCCTCCGACGAGAACACGTACATCCGCGGAGACGAGTTCGACGTGGATCACAGAATGAAGTTCTGAAGTTCCGATAAGAAAGAAAAAAAGTATGTCGAAAGAAAAGATTGAAAAGACGAACGCGATGCGCCAGCTCGACCGCGGGAAGATCCCCTACAAGGTCCAAGAATACGTCTACGACGAGAAGGATTTGAGCGGGGAACGCTTAAGCGAACTGAACCATCTGCCGGAGGAACGGGTCTATAAGACCATCGTTCTGAAAGGAAACAAGACGGGGTATCTCGTCGTGGACATCCCTTCTCTAGCGGAAATCGATCTGAAGAAAGTCGCCCGCATCAGCGGGAATAAGTCCGTCGAGCTCGTGAACGTGGCGGATCTCGAACATCTGACGGGTTACGTGAGGGGCGGCTGCTCCCCGGTCGGGATGAAGAAGGAATTCCCCAAGTTCATCGACGAAGGGGTTCTGCAGTATCAGGAAATCTATATTTCCGCCGGAAAACGAGGGCTGCAGCTCCTACTCGACCCCAAGGACCTAATCCGGTTCGAGAAGATTACAGTAGGGGATCTGATCCAGAAGTAAAAAGGATCGTCTCTGTGCACGGGGAATGAATCTCTCCGTGTGCAAAAGAGTAGAATAATAAGCGTTGAAAGGAGAAGTTTTTATTTATGATCGTCGGAAATTTAGCGGATTATTCGGAAAGGGACTTCGCGTATTCCGAAAACCTTCGGAAGGCATTTAAGTACCTGAACGAAAAAGGAGTCGAAGGCCTCCTCGCCTTACAGAGCGGGAAGCACGTCATCGATGAAAAGGGAGAAGTCTATCTCAACCGTTCGACCTATGTCGGAAAGGAAGAGAAGGACGCCAAGATCGAAGGGCACGAGAAGTGGCTCGACATCCAGATTGTCTTAAAGGGCAAGGAGAAGATCGGATACGTCGATAAGAGAAAGTTCGGCGCAGCGAACGTCACGGTCCCGTACGATCCTGTCAAGGACAAGACGAATTACAAAGGCGAACGCGACGCGGTCGTTCTGCTCGAGGGCGGATATTTCGCTCTGGTTTTCCCGAACGATCTGCACCAGCCGTGCATCAAGGTCGACGAAAACCCGATTGAAAAAGCGGTCGTGAAGGTCAAGATCGATTTCTAAATCTTCGTGACCAGATCGAAGGAAAAGAAGTCGAGTTTCCCTTCGGTTTCAAAACGGAAATAGAGGGCGGATTTCTTCTTCCCGTTCACTAGCGGGAGGGCGATTCCGCTCTTTTTCTTATCCGAAGAAACGAAATTCACGCTCGAGACGGGTTTTCCGTCCTCCTCGTAAAGGACGGAAATCTTCCCGTGCGCGTTCCCCTGAACATCGAGGACGACTTTCCGCGTGTGTTCGAGATCGAAATACTTGTATCCGACGAGGCAGCCGTCCTGAATGTTATGGATATATTGGACGTTCTCCCCCGAATCCCTGTCTTTTTTCTGAGTGATGTAGGTCTCCTTCAGCGTTTTGAAAGGCGTCCTGAAGAACGGGTAAAAGACGTTCCCTTTTTTCGGAAGGAGGACGCAGCAGACGGAAGCGGGGAATCTCCCCTCCCCTTTTAACGGGGATAAGGACGCTCCCGAACTCGTCATTTCCGCCTGTTGGATCGTTCCGTCCTCTAGGATCGTGACCGGCTCGATGCAGCCCTGGCGGTCCGTATTCGTGTAGTTCGTGTGGCGGTGGTAGAAGATATACGCCCGATCTTTCAAAACCAAAAGAGATCCGTGGTTGTTCCCTAGAGGATAGAGGGCGTCCTTCTTTTCCCGCCCGTTGATTCCGACATCCCCGTTCGAGACGATGACGCCGCGGTACGTAAAAGGACCTAGAGGCGACTCCGAAGTCATGTAACAGAGCTCGTGGCCTTCTAAAGACGAATAGATGAAATAATAGATTCCCCGGATCTTCCTGAGCGAGCTCGCCTCAAAGAAGGAATGTCCAGTAGGGGCGTGATTCAGATTCTCCTTCTCATCCGCTTTCGAGGCGATTTTGACGGGATTTCCTACCAATGTGACCATATCTTCCCCGAGTTCGTAGACGAACGCGCCTTGAGGGCGGTGGTTCAGCGGAATCTGAGGAAAATAAGAGACGGCCCCGAATCCGGAATAGAGATAAATTCTTCTGTCGTCGTCGATGAAGATTCCCGGGTCGAACTGGAACGGATCCCCTTTCTTTTTCCCGAGAAGAGTTCCGTCCGGATGGCGGACGTAATGGAGAAAGCGGAAAGGGCCTATAGGGGAACTCGAGACCGCCACCCCGATGATTCCACTCCAGGCGGAGGAGTAATAGAGATAGTATTTCCCGTCGTTCCCTTCGATGACATCCGGGGCGAAGAGGCTCTTTCTTCCCTTCCGGTTCTTCGGATCGTCCTTCTTATGGAAAATCACGCCTTCGTAACGCCAGTCAGAAAGATCGTCCTCGGGGCAGGAATACGTCACGTAATCCCCGTAACAGAACGGGAACTTCCCGAACACGTCGTGGGATCCGTAGATATAGACGCGGTGATGAAAAAGCCTCGGTTCCCCGTCGGGGACGTATTCGTTCAAAGGCAGATACGGGTTCAGGAACATATTTCGGTTTCCTTCTTTCTTCCCTCTAACGGTATTTTAAAAGAAAGAGAACGAAAAAGGAAAATCTAGAAGGCGGTAGAGAGGACGGAAAACAGCGAAGAAACCCCGCCGGAAGAAGGAAGAATCCCCTCCAGAAGAATTTTTAATCCGATGCCGAAAAAGACGACGGCAGCGATTAGTCCCGCCCAGTCCACGAGGAACGAACCGATCTTCTTCCCGAGGAACAGGGCAATTAAGGACAAGACGAACGTCACGCCTCCGATGATTCCGAACACGGTCATCGCCTCTGGAATCCCATAATTCAGATAGACGAACCCGATGCAAAGCGCGTCGATAGAAGTGGCGACCGACTGGACGAAGATCTCCGGGATCTTCAGATCCTTCTCTTCCTTTTGGATTCGGACTTCCTCTTCTTTCTTATGAATCTCTTTCCTTTCCTTCCTCTCTCTAATCCATTCGATTAGGTTCTTGAGTCCGAGGAACGATAATAAAGCGAAAGCGATCCAGGGGATGTACGCGTTCAGAGCGTCCTTGAAGCGGTACCCGATGAAATACCCCAGGACCGGCATCAGGGCCTGCATCAGTCCGAAGAGGAACGCCGTAAAAAAAATCTTCCTCTTCTTCAAGGAAGGATGTTCGATTCCGTCCACGGCTCCGAGAGTCATGCAGTCGGCCGCCATCGAGACGGAGACGGATAACGTATTGATCCAGTCGATACCCATACGGAAAAAAGTATAGGAGAAAGCGAAGGGTTAGGAAACGCTAACAGAGAGGAAATCCCTTAATCCCTCTTATAAACGGTTCCGTACGGATAGAACGAGACTTTATAGAGCGTCAGTTTCTGGTCGTAGGCGAGAAGAAGATACGTTGAGCGCACGTTCGAAGTCACGTACATCTGGTACGTGTAGAGGTCCGACATCTGTTTCTCCTTCTCTTCTCTATACGGGACCTTCCTGACCTTGACGGTCAACGAAGACGAAATTGACGAGAAATCGCAGTACCCGTAACTCTTTAAGGACTCCATCTTCACCAGCTCCCGGTACGTCACTTTCCCGCCGTGGAAGACGTTTCCTTTTAGATACGGCAAGAAGTTCTTTAAATCCTTCTCGAGACGGAAGATCTTCTCTTCGTCCTCAGGAGAAAAAGAAGCGTCCTTCTCTTCTTTCTTAACGGATTCTTTGAACTTCCCTAAAAGCGTCAGAAGATAATGGTTCTTCAAAGAGAACTCGTTATCTTTCTCCGTCTCGGCTTTCAAGTCGTTCTTCAAAGCTTCCTTTAAGATCGAGGAAGAATACACGTCGTACGCGATGGAGCAGGAACAGATTTCCTCGAACTTCGACTCGACCGCCTTGTTTAAAGGGAAGATGTCCGTCTTGACGTAATTCATCAGCTCCGAGGCCGGAATCAGATACCTCTCCGTATAGCCGTAAATCTTCTCCCCGAGGATTGTGATCAACGGATACGGGGCGATTTTTTTAAAGAGTTGCCAGACCAGGAAGCACTCGGCAAGACCCTGCTCTTTCTTCTTGTACGGAACGAAGAGAGCTTCGGCCAAATCTTCCTTGTTGAACTTGCTGTCGAATGGGTTATACGCGATTTTCCGTTTCAAAGAGAAAAAGTTCAGAGTCCTGTAACCTGCTAAATGGTGATCCTTAAAATAGCGTTTGACGAACAGCGAGTCGAAATCGCTGTAGATCAGAATCTTCCTCTTCTCGAGATGGAACGTCTCGATCAGATACGAAACGTCCCCGTCAACAAAGTGGAACGGATTCGAGCGGTTGATTCTTCTCCTACTGAGCCCGTTCACTTTCTTCGCTTCGCCCGGCACGTTCTCCTGCTTCTCCAAAGGGAAGGAATGCACGTAGGTCAGACCGGTCAATGGATCGAAAAGTGAAAGGCGGATTAGATCGTCCTTGTCCGGATTGAGCCCAGTCGTCTCCGCGTCCAAAACGCAGTACGCCGAAGCGGGGACCATCAGATCCTCCTTACTCGCCTTGTACCCTTTGATAAACGAATACTCGTCTTTACGTATACCGCCGTCCATGCTTCTATTTTACGTGTTTTGAAGGGGAAGAAAAGAAATTAATTCAGAGTCAAGATCTCCGCGTGCTCGAACTTCACTTCCGCCGAAGTGGAAGCGAAGAGGACGAAATAGATCTTCGTGTCCTCTCCGTTTTTTAAATCCAGTGCGGAAAAAACCGTCCTTTTCTCGTAATCCTTGGTCTTGACGATGCAGGTATAGTCCGCAACGTGCCCGTAGACCGTGCAGGATTTCTCGATGGAGAATATAAAGACGTCCCCTTCGTGAAATACAGGGACTTCCTCCCCCGGGACAAGCTTCCCTTTCTGGCGCGAAAAGTTCGCGTACGTCTTTCCGTGTAAGGAGACGAATCCGGCCGAGACGTAATCCGTATGGGTCGAAAGAGGAACGTCCGTCTTGATTTCTTTCCGAATCATCAGTCCGAACGAGACGCGCGTCTTATCCGCCCCGCAGGAAAGGAGGGTCGCCTTCGAAGTGAAGAGATAATCGTTATCGATATCCTTGAACGCGAAGACGCCGAAAAATCCGTCCTGTTCTTCGTCGATTCCGCCTTTATAGAGATTCTTCCTTGGATTCCCCATCCGGACGATGTACGCGTCCTCGGCGAGTTCTGTTATATCCCCCAAATCCCCTTTCGAGACGGAGAGTTCCCCTAAGTTCCCGTATTCGGTCCCGTAGACCGGTTCCTTTAACGGGAACAGATCCGACACGCGCACCTCCGAATTCTTCGAAAGCGGGCGGTAGGCCGGATTGAGCTTCAGACACTCCAAAGTCGGAGGGACGAGCTTCTCTTTCCGAACGTACTCTTTTAACGGGGAAGACGTCTTCAAGAGGTCCTTCGCGACGAAATACGCGTTGTAGGACGCCCCGAAAAAGGACGTGTGCGTCTTATCGTACTGGACGTCTTCGCTCGTGAAGGCGAATAGACGCCGCGCGATCTTCGGATCGAGATGTAAATACAGTTCCTTCGTCTCTTTTGTCAGATCGATCAGAGGAAGGGAAAGTTCCGAACATAGCTTCCGGAGAGAGGCGGGATAGTCTCCGCCCTTATAAAGCTTGCCGTTAGCGAAAGCGTCCGAAGTCACATGCCCGGATTGAGCGGAATAATCCCCGTCCGGATTGTAGCGGCAGATCGGGGTGCACACGACGACGTGAGCTTTCTTATCTAAGGCCTTACGGATGTAGTTCGTATAGAGGTTATAAGCAAAACTCCCTTCCGTCTTATAGTCTCCGTTCGCGTCCGTGAAGCGTTCCTCCTCGGCTTTCTCGTCGTTATGTCCGAATCCGATCAGAAGGAAATCCCCTTCCGAAAGATGAGATAGAAGATACGCGTAGTTTTCTTCCTTCAAAAAGGACTTCGAGGAGCGCCCGCTTAAGGCGAGATTCTTGATATCGATTTTCGACGTATCGAGATAATCCTGTAGCCTCGTCCCGTATCCGCAACGGGGATAGGCGATGGTCTCCCCAGGGAACTCGCATACGGTCGAATCCCCGACGACGAATAAGACCGGCTTTTTTTCTTTCTTTTCTTGCATATCCTTTTCCTTTCCCGTCATTTCCTTAAAACCTTATGAATTAATACATCTTTCAGTCTCTTCTTACTTTCTATGATCCACTCTTCCCTCTTCTGAAAAGAAGGGGCTTGATCGAACAGAGGATACACCTCGATTCCTTTTTTCTCCCATTCTCTGAGCGCGGATTCTTCCGCGCATCCGGGAAGAAAGACGACTCTCTTATTCGAAGCGTACGGGACGAAGGCGGACAAGACCTTTCCTTTCAAAGAAGACCCGTCGATCTTTCCTTCCCCGGAAAGGAGAACGTCGCATTCTCCGATTTTCTCTTCAAGCGCGAGCTTTTTAAAAAGAAATTCGCTTCCGCTCGCGTAGCGGTGCGGAAAGAAATACGAGAGGGAGAAAGAAGCTCCTCCGGCCGCTCCGCTTCCTTTTTCCTCTGATAAATCCTTCCCGGTCATTTCCTTGAGGACCCTTACGTAGGATTCCGTCCCTTTCTCGAGTTCTCCGATGTCCTCTTCCGACGCGCCTTTCTGCAAGGCGAAGACGGAAGCCGCCCCGTCCGGTCCTAAAAGAGGATTCTCCACGTCGGTCAGGAACGTAAAGCGCACATCCGGAAGGTCCTTGGGGACTTCGACTCTCGCGATGTCTTTTAAGTCCTTTCCGGACAGATAGTGGAGCTCATGCCCTTTTTGATCGAAGAAACGGAACGAAAGGGCCTCCAAGATTCCCGTTCCGGCGTCGTCGGTGGAACTTCCGCCTAAGAACAGGACGATTTCCTTATTTCCGGACTGAACCGCGTCGCGAATCAGGTCCCCCGTCCCGTAGGCGGACGTAAAAAGCGGATTCCGTTTCTCTTTCGGGACGAGCCCGAGGCCAGAAGCCAAAGCCAGCTCGATATAAGCGGTCTGTAAATCCGGATCGAAGAGATAAAAAGCGGCCGTTTGGAATAGGAGAGGTCCGGAAACCGAAAGGTTCTTCCGTTTCAGGAACGGGTCGCTTTTTTCCAAGACCGAAAGGCTTCCTTCCCCGCCGTCGGAAAGAGGAAGGATCCGAATGTTTTCTTCCGGAACTCCTTCTTCTTTCAGGACGTGAAAGACATAGGAAGAAATCTCTTCCTGCGTGAAGGTGGATTTGTATTTATCGAAAGAAAGGAGAAATTTCATAGAGTCCTTATTTATTATAGGGCTAAGGAAACCGATTCGTTAGGCAAGAAATGTTTCAATAGTGAACCTTCCCCTCTCATAGCGTTTGCCCTTTTATCAAATTGTTACTATAATTTCACTAGTGGGAACTCTCTTCGGTTTCCCATCAAAACAAGGAGATATTGAACAGCATGAAGAAAAGAATCGTTACCAGTTTGTTAGCTCTGGCGACCGTCGCGATGCTCGCGTCCTGCGGCAACACGTCTTCGGTCGTTGCTTCCGAACAGAAGTCCGAACAGAAGTCCGAACAGACTTCCGAAAAGACTTCCGGAATCCGTGACGGAATCCGCGCTTCGTACATCATGGACGGACAGAACGTCGTCCGCGTCGAAGTCGCCGTCAAGGACAGCAAGATTACTTCCGCGCACATTAACGAAGCGATGTACTTCACCGATGACTTAGGCCTCATCAAGGATGCGAACGCCCAGAAGGCGGACAGCACCGATACCTTCGAAATCACCGCGAAAGACTGGTCCGGCAATGAAACCAAGGAAGTCCACGCCAAGCACATCTATGTCGGCGGCAAGGTCTTCTCGGGCAAGGCCCGCGAAGGACAAGGCGAAACGACCACGGTCTATTCCGCGGACGGAATCGACGACCTCTTCGCCTATGTCACTTCGAGCGAAGAGAACTTAGCCTGGTACTTCGACGCGATGGTCTCCAAGAACGTCGCTCTGGCGGATGCCTCGGGCAACAAGATCGCTTCTTCTGTCACCGGCACGGTCCAGAAGAGAGGCGGACTCTACAAGAACGATGTCACCAACTTCGCCTATTGGCCGGATTCCTACACCACTCCGACGGCGAACGTCTGGCTCACCAACGCCGATAAGATCGAAAAGGATCTGGTCGGCAAGAACCTCGACACCGATACCCTGACCTTAAAGACCTCCGCTGCTGGCGCGACCATCGAATCCTACGACTACTACATCAAGGCTGCGAAAGCCGCGTTCGACGGCAAGGAAGGCGAATACTTCGGCGTCTCCTACGTCATGGACGGACAGAACGATGTCCGTGTCGAAGTCTTAAAGAAGGAAGGCAAGGTCGTTGTTGCGAACATCAACGAAGCGATGTACTTCACCGATGACTTAGGCCTCATCAAGGATGCGAACGCCCAGAAGGCGGACAGCACCGATACCTTCGAAATCACCGCGAAAGACTGGTCCGGCAATGAAACCAAGGAAGTCCACGCCAAGCACATCTATGTCGGCGGCAAGGTCTTCTCGGGCAAGGCCCGCGAAGGACAAGGCGAAACGACCACGGTCTATTCCGCGGACGGAATCGACGACCTCTTCGCCTATGTCACTTCGAGCGAAGAGAACTTAGCCTGGTACTTCGACGCGATGGTCTCCAAGAACGTCGCTCTGGCGGATGCCTCGGGCAACAAGATCGCTTCTTCTGTCACCGGCACGGTCCAGAAGAGAGGCGGACTCTACAAGAACGATGTCACCAACTTCGCCTATTGGCCGGATTCCTACACCACTCCGACGGCGAACGTCTGGCTCACCAACATCGACAAGATCGAAGCCGCTCTCGTCGGCAAGAATCTCGATTCGACGACCCCGGCGAAGACCGATTCGGGCGCGACCATCGAATCCTACGATTACTACATCAACGCCGCGAAAGCCGCGTTCGACCGTTAATCTTCCGATCCGAAAACTCATACGGAGGAGAGGCTCTTCAAGGGCCTCTCTTTTTTCGACAGAAAAAAATCCTCTTAGGAAACCCTAAGAGGAAAACGGAAAGGCTGTGATGGGATGAACCGTCATTCCGGATCTTCCGCTTCTGAACCCTCAGGAATCCGGCCGGTTCGCTCTTTCCCGAACAGTTAACGGAAGCCAGGAACGCTCCATTCATCCGGTTGTGACGGAATCCATTCCGTCTCGGATCTACCTACTCCTCCGCCTGGCGGATGGATAAGGAGATCCTTTGTTTTTCCGGATCGACCGAAAGGACTTTGACTTTGACGATGTCTCCTACGGAGAACAAGGACGTCAGATCGTCGACCCGTTCCTTGCTCGCCTCTTTGATGTAGACGAGCCCGTCCTTATGGACGTTGATATCGACGAACAGGCCGAAGTCCATGATGTTCCGGACCGTCCCGTTCAGAATCATGCCCGGTTTCAGATCCTTGATGTCCTTCACTTCGCGGTTCAGTTCGACGATTTTCGCTTCCTCGCGGATGTCCCGTCCCGGACGGACGATTTCTTCGAGAATCGCGTCGAGCGTGGGTTTGCCGACTTCCGGGTGGTCCGATAGATAAGAGGCCTCGTCAAAGGATTTCAGCTTCTCGCTCTTAACGGATTCGACGTCCTTCAGCAAGTCGATTCCGGCGAGTCTCATGACGTCTTTAGCGACTTTGTAGGACTCCGGATGGATCGCGGTCGTATCGAGTTCCTCGTCTCCGCCGTAGATGCGCAAGAAGCCCGCGCACTGCTCGTACGCCTTCGGGCCCATCAGTTTCACTTTTTTCAGTTCGTTCCGGTCTTCGAACCGTCCGTTTTCCTTTAAATAGGCGACGATGTTCTTCGCCAAGGACGACGAGATTCCGGAAATGTACGAAAGGATGGAGACCGACGCCGTGTTTACGTCGACCCCGACCTCGTTCACGCAGCTCTCGACGACCCCGTACAGGGATTCCCCGAGTTTCTTCTGGTTCATGTCGTGCTGGTACTGACCGACCCCGATCGACTTCGGGTCGATTTTCACGAGCTCGTTCAGCGGATCCTGCAGGCGTCTCGCTAAGGAGACCGCGCTTCTTTTCTCGACGGTCAGATCCGGGAATTCCTCTTCCCCGAGTTTTGAGGCGGAATAGACCGAAGCACCGGCTTCGTTCACGATGAAGATTTTTTCCGGGAGATGGTTCTTTTCGACGATGTCCCTCAGGATCTCTTCGGATTCCCGCGACGCCGTCCCGTTTCCCAGAGCGATGTAATCGACCGGATTCTTTTTCAAAAGTTCCGTCAGTTCTTCTTTCGAACGTTCGACGGTCGCTTTCGAGTTCGCGGTGATCATACTGATCCCGACTTTCTCGAGGATTCCGTTCTCGTTCACGAAGGCGTACTTGCAGCCCGTGCGGAAGCCCGGGTCGAACCCGAGGACCCGCTTGTTCTTTAAAGGCGGGACCATCAGTAAAGACTTCAGGTTCTTCTTAAAGACTTCAATCGATTCGTCCTCGGCCTTCTCGGTCAGTTCCGAACGGATCTCGTTCTCGACCGAAGGCAGAATCAGGCGCTTCAAGGCGTCGTCGATCGCTTCGTTCATCTCGACGAAATACACGTTGTTGAACGTGTAATCCTTCGCGATTTTCCTCTTAATGAAGTCCGTCTTGTACTCGAGGCCGACCTTGAGATATCCTTCCTTCTCCCCGCGGTTCATCGCGAGAATCTGGTGGGGGCGTAAACGCGGAAGCGGCGCCCTGAACGAAGCATAATGCCCGTACGTGTCGTGCTCCTCCTTCTTGATTTCCTTCGAAGTCATGAACCCGTAGGTCCTAATCTCATCCTTGACGAAGGCGCGGTAATCCGCATTGTCCGAGATTTCTTCGGCCAATATGTCCTTCGCCCCGGCTAAGGCGTCCTCGTAAGAAAGGACTCCCTTTTCCTTATTCATGAAGGATTCGGCGTAGGTTTTCAGATCTTTTTCCTTCTTCCCGGCTTTTAAATAGAGCGCGAGCGGCTCGAGTCCTTTCTCCTTGGCGATGCTGGCGCGGGTCTTCCTCTTAGGCTTATACGGCCGGTAGAGATCCTCGACTTCACTTAAAGTCAGCGCCTTCAGGATCTTCTCCTTTAATTCCGGTGTAAGCTTTCCCTGCGCATCGATCGACTCGATCACGGTTTTCTCCCGTTCGTCGAGGTTTCTTAAATACGTCAGGCGTTCCTCGAGCGTCCTTAAGTCCGCGTCGGTCAGTCCGCCGGTCTTCTCCTTGCGGTAACGGGCGATGAACGGGACGGTATCCCCTTCGTCGAGGAGCCCGATTGCGGCCTCCACCTGGGTTTCCTTGACTTTGAGTTCTTCGGCGATGATCTTATTGATTTCCATACGTTGATTCTTCCAGTTCTTGTTCTTTCAGCAGTTCCTTCTTCTTTTCCTCGTACTCCTTCCTCGCCTGTAACGAGAAGGAGCATCCGCAGTAATCCTGCCGGTAGAGGTTATATTCCCTGGCGATCCGGATTCCTTTCAGCGTTCCGTCCTTCTTCCGGAAATCGCTCGGGAGATACTTCGTGTTCGGATAAAGCTTCTCTAGCTCGTATCCGATCCGGTTCAGCAGATCGCTCGGTTTCTTCGAGCTCACCGTCATCACCGTCGCGAAGTAATCGAACGAATGTTCCGAAGCGTATTTGTACGCCAAGGAGAGACGCAGGCGATGGCAGAGCGTGCAGCGCTCCCCGCCTTCCTGATCCTGTTCGTGTCCGCGGATTGTTTTTAAATACAGATTGTAGTCGTAATCGTACGCGACGACCCGGATGGACGTCCCCTTTTCCTGATTGAGGCCGTCTACGAACCGCTTCAGCTCGTTCTCCCGATGCTCGTATTCCTCCAAAGGGAAGATGTTCGGATTGATATATCCGACCGTCACGTCGAAATACTCCGAAAGAAGAGTCAAAGGATACGTCGAGCACGGCCCGCAACAGACGTGCAGGAACAGGCTCGGTTTTCCCTTGCTGAGATCGAGCGAATGCAGGATCTCCATGCAGAGATCGTTCGCGTTCTTCTTCTTTTCTTCCTTCATGCCGGATTTCCTACCTTTCCTATTATAAAGTCCCCTTTAAAAAAACGGAAAAGGGAGACTTCCCTTTTCCGTCCGTATTGCTGAAATCTTTGTTGATTCCCTTTTAATCGTGGATGAACATCGCGTCCCCGAACGAGAAGAAATGGTACTTCTCCTCGATCGCGTGCTTATAGGCCTTCATAATCATCTCCCTGGAGGCGAAAGCCGAGACGAGCATGACCAGGGTCGATTTCGGCAGATGGAAGTTCGTGATGAGCTCGTCCACCGCCTCGTACTGGAAGCCCGGATAGATGAATAAGGACGTCGATTCCTTCGTCGGACGGAATTCCCCGTACTGGTGGTAGACCGTCTCGAGCGTGCGGACGGAAGTCGTCCCGACCGCGATGATCCTTCTCCCTTCCTTCTTGGCGAGATTCAGGCGTTCCGCGGCGTGTTCGTCCATCTCGAAATATTCCGAGTGCATGTGATGTAAGAGGATGTTGTTTGTCTTGACCGGGCGGAACGTGCCGAGCCCGACGTTCAGCGTCACGTCGATGACTTCGACGCCCATCTTCTCGATCTTGTCGAACAGTTCCTTTGTGAAGTGGAAGCCGGCGGTCGGCGCCGCGGCGCTGCCCTCGACTTTCGCGTAGACCGTCTGATAGCGGTCGTTCTGTCCTTCCTGCTGGTGGATGTACGGCGGAAGCGGCATCTTCCCGAGCGTGTCGAGCACCTCGTAGAAGATTCCCTGATAGTCGAGGCGGAACACGCGCAGCCCTTCGTCCTGAACCTCCAAGCACGTCGCCTTCATTTCGGCGTGGTCCCCGAAGTCGATGACCATTCCGACCTTGATCGTCTTCGCATTGCCGCAGAGAGCCGTCCAGACATCCTTCTTGGTCTTGTCCGGTTCGAGAAGGAGCACCTCGACCTTCGCTCCGGTCCCTTCCTTGACGCCGAAAAGGCGCGCCGGGATGACCTTGGTGTTGTTCCGTACGATGACATCGCCCTTCTTCAGATAATCGACGATCTGGTAGAAGTGTTTGTCCTCGAGCTCGCCCGTCTTCTTGTTGAGGACGAGAAGCCTCGACTCGTCGCGCTTTTCCGCCGGCGTCTGGGCGATCAGTTCCTTCGGGAGATCGTAGTCGTACTCGTTCAGATCGTAGACGTTGTACCCGAATTCCTTTATGGCCTTAGCGACCTTCTCCTTCATTTCTTCCGTCAGTTCTTCTTTCTTTTCTTCCATATGGACTAAAATCCTTTCGTTCCCCCGTATGCGGCGAGGGTCTCTTGAGCAAATTCCGTGAAGCGGTCGTTCTTAATCGCCTCGCGCGCTTCCTCCATCGTCTGGATTAGGAAGCGGAGATTATGGATGGAGCAGAGGGTCTTCCCGAACTCCTCGTTCTCCTTCATCAGATGGCGGATGTACGCCTTCGTGTAATGCCTGCACGCGTAGCAGTCGCACTCGTCGTCGATGGGCGTGAAATCCTCGGCGTACTTTGCGTTGAGGATGTTGATGCGTCCGTGATGGGTCATCAGGGCCCCGTGGCGCGCGATGCGCGTCGGGAGGACGCAGTCGAACATGTCCACGCCTTTAGAAATCCCGTCGAAGATGTAATCGAGAGATCCGACTCCCATCAGATAGCGCGGCTTGTTGAACGGCATGTATTTCACCGCGTACGAGACCATGCGGTACTCAACTTCCTTCGGTTCCCCGATGGAAGTCCCTCCGATGGAATATCCTTCGAAGTCCATGTCCGCGAGCTTTTGGGCGCAGTACTCGCGCAAATCCTGATAATCCCCGCCCTGCACGATTCCGAAAAGAGCCTGGTCCGGGCGCTTATGCGCCGCCTTGCAGCGCTCCGCCCAGCGCAGGGTCCTCGCCACGGACTTTTCCATATAGGCGCGGGTCGCCGGATACGGCGCGCACTCGTCGAACGCCATCGCGATGTCCGCCCCGATCTTTTCCTCGGTGTCCATGACCGTCTCCGGGGAGAAGAAAAGCTTGTCCCCGTTCAGCGGATTCTTGAAGGTGCAGCCTTCCTCGGTGATCTTGCGGAACTTCGTCAGCGAGAACACCTGGAATCCGCCCGAATCCGTCAGCATCGGACCGTCGTAATTCATGAACTTCTGGATTCCGCCCGCCTTGGCCACGATGTCCGCTCCCGGACGCAAAGCCAGATGGTACGTATTCGCCAGAATGACGCCGGCTCCGACTTCCTTCACCTGCTCGGGCGAAAGGCACTTGACGGTCGCCTGCGTTCCGACCGGCATGAACATCGGCAGCTCGACATCCCCGTGCGGAGTGTGCAAAACGCCGTATCTCGCCCCGCAGTTCTTGTCCTGATGAAGGATCTCAATTCCGAAATGTTCGCTCATGGTCTGTTCTTCCTCTTATAGCCTTTACCATTTTAATGAAGCGGGGAGGAGGACTCAAGGAAAATCCTTCGGGCGGGGATTTCTTCCCGTTTCTTTTTATCCGCCGCAAAAAGAAAAGAAACGGCTTCCCGTTTCTTCCCCTGACAGTTGGATGCGCTTATCCACAGATAGGATACTCATAAATATGGTTTTAGCAAGATATAACATTAATCGATATAAAGATTATACGCTAATTATTAATATCGTGTCCCGCCAAAACTTCTTTATAAGACCATCGGTACCGCGTCTAAGGAATTCTCTTCCTCATCGGGTAACTGACTTACTATAACAGACCTTTACTATCCCATGGGAAAGAAAGGCTTTACAAAGAAGGAAAACGCCAGAATGAAAGAAAGATTCACAATCTTTCGGTGCTGAAAAAAGAAAAAATAAGCGATAATGATAGAAAAGAAAGAAGGAAACGGAACCGTGAAAAAAGTACTTCTCCTGAACGGCAGCTCGGATCCAAACGGCTGCATAGAGAGGGCCGAAGAAGAAATTCAAACGCAGTTATTGAAAGACGGAATCTCTTCGGACATCCTCTTCATCGGAAACAGTCCGCTCGCCGACTGCACCGACTGCGGATACTGCTCTTCCCACGGGGAATGCGTCTTCAAGGATCAGGTGAACGCGGTCGGAAAGAAGTTCTTAAGTGGGGAGTACGGCGCCCTCGTCGCCGGTTCCCCGGTCTACTACTCCGGAATCAGCGGACGTCTATCGAGTTTCCTCGACCGTCTTTTCTACGCCTACGGGGGCGCCTTCGATGGACTAATCGGGGCGGGCGTCGTCTCCTGCCGCAGGGGCGGGAACACGGCCTCGTTCCAGCGCATCAACCAGTATTTCCTCATGACGAACATGATCGTCCCCGGTTCGCAGTACTGGAACATGGTCCACGGATTCGATCAGGAAGACGTCGAAAAAGACCTCGAAGGCCTGCAGACCATGCGGACGCTCGCGGACAACATCGCGTATCTCATGAAGCTGATCGAGCTCGGAAAAGAGCGCGGCATCGATAAACCCGTCCGCGAGAAAAAACGCGAATTCACCTGCTTCCAAGACGGGAAGTAGAAGAAAACATCCGTCAAAAAAGCCCCGGAGCGCGTTTGCCCCGGGGCTTTCTTCTTGAGGGATTTTATCCGTTGATCTTCTTCAAGATCATCTCTTTGGCCAGCCCCGGATTCGCTTTTCCGTGCGAAGCCTTCATGACCTGTCCGACGATGTAGCCGAGCGCGTGGTCGTGTCCGGCTTTGAAGTCCGTGACCGACTGCTGGTTCGCATCGAGCACGTCGTCGACGAGCTTCTCAAGGACGCCCGTATCGGAAATCTGTTCGAGTCCGAGGTCCTGAACGACCTTCTTCGGGTCGGCGCCTTCGTCGAGCATCTTCTCGAGGACGGCCTTTCCCTGCTTGGAATTGATCTTCCCGTCGGAGATGAGGTTTACGAAATCCTTGAGATTTTCCTGCGTGAACTTCAGATCCTTCAGCGTGAGGTAGTCCTTGTTCATCCAGGCGGTGATGTCGCCCATCAGATAGTTCCAGAGCGTCTTGATGTTCTTGACGCCCTTCGCGCAGGTCTCCTCGAAGTAATCGGCGAGTTCGCGCGAGCTTAAGAGGGCTTCCGCCTCGCTCTCGTTCAGGCCTTTTTCCATCAGCTCGTCCTTATAGACGGACGGAAGCTTGTGCATGGTCTTGATCGCGTTATCGATGAATTCCTGGGAAATCCGGATCGGGACGATGTTCGGTTCGCGGAAGTACTTGTAGTCGACCGCATTCGTCTTGACACGCATCAGGGACGTGCGCTTCTTGGATTCGTCGTAACGTCTCGTCTCCTGGACGACCTGCCCTCCGGAAAGGAGGATATCGCTCTGACGCTTCACCTCGTATTCGAGCGCAGCGCGGACGTTCGCGATAGAGTTCAGGTTCTTGATTTCGACCTTGGTCCCGAATTTGTCCGAGCCGACCGGACGCAAGGAAATGTTGACGTCGCAGCGCATGGAGCCGTTCTCGAGCTTGCCGTCGCAGACGTCGAGGAACGTGACGATTTCGCGGATGGATTCGACGTACTTCATGGCGATTTCCGCCGAGCGGATATCCGGCATGGAGACGATTTCGACTAACGGGGTTCCCGCGCGGTTATAGTCAATCAGGGATTCCTTGGCCAGATGCAGCTGCTTGGCCGTATCTTCCTCCATGTGGGCACGCTCGATGCGGATGTGATGCGTCCTGCCGTCCGAATCTTTGAGATCGAGGTAGCCGTTCGAACCGATGGGGTACTGCTGCTGGGTGATCTGGAAGCCTTTCGGCAGATCCGGATAGAAGTAGTTCTTGCGGTCGAACTGAATCAGCGGATCGATCGTCATGTGCAAACCGCTCGCGATGCGGATCGCATAACGGACCGCTTCCTTATTGACGCGCGGCATCGTTCCCGGGCAGCCAAGGTCGTACGGGACGGTCTCGGTGTTCGGCATCTTGCCGAAGGAAGTCGGGGCCGCGGAGAACATCTTCGATTTGGTCTTGAGCTGGACGTGGATCTCGATGCCGATGACAGGTTCAAAATTCATATTAGATTCCCTCCTTGTGCGAAGAAACCGTCGCGTTCACCAAAGACGTGATGTCCTCGATGTCCTTGCCGAGGCTGAAGACGTTTCCTTCTTCGAAACGGCGGCCGGTGATGTTGACCCCATACGGCAGTCCCTTCTCGTAGCCTAGCGGGCAAGTCAAAGAAGGATAGCCGCCGAGATTCGCCATGCCGAGGTGGTTATCGACGAAATCCGGATGCGGATCCCAGGCGTCGGTGACGTCTTTGATATAAGGAGGCATGCCTTTGGCGCATGGTAAGAGCAGGTAGTCGTACGATTCGTAGAACTTGTCCATCGCGTCGACGATGAGCCTTCTCGCCTTCTGGGCGCGGCGGAAGAGCTCTTCCTGATTCTCCGCGAGCAACGAGAACGAACCGATGATGAAACGTCTCTTGATCAACGAGGAGAATCCCTTCGTGCGGGCGTCCTTCATGTACTCTTCCCAGGTCTTCGCTTCCCCGGTCGGACGGATGCCGAACTTGACGCCGTCGAGATTCGCGTCGTTGCTGGTCGCTTCCGAGCAGGAAATGACCATATAGACCGGATATAAAGCGTTCAGAAGATCGATCGGATAATCATAATTCTCGACCGTATAGCCTTTCTTCCGCAGTTCGCTGGCAAGCTTGGCGAAAGAAGTCCTTATGGATTCGTCCGGAATCGCGTCGAGGACCGACTGGAAATAGCCGACGCGCTTGGGCGCGTCCTTCTTGCCGATGTACTTCGTGTAGTCTTCGACCGGACGGGTCGAAG
>CAYUFI010000015.1:0-19760 GCA_964444175.1 uncultured Clostridiaceae bacterium
AATGTGGCCTTCCGTGATGGGATCGAACGATCCCGGATACACCGCGATTTTCATGCTTTTATCCTCCTGTAAATACCGACTTTCTTGTACGAATAGGCGTAGGAACGGAACGAATATCCTTCAATCGGGCGGACTTCCTCCTCCTGCTCGAGGACGAGGACGGCCGTCCCGCTTAAGAGGGAAAGTTCTTCCATCCTTGAGACGATCTCCGCATTGATTTCTTCTTTATACGGCGGATCGAGGAAGACGTAATCGAATTTGACGCCTAAGCGCGCGTAGCGTTCCAAGGCGATACGGTAATCGAGACTCGTAATCACGGTCTTCCCGGAGCAGCCGAGGGTCTGAGCGCTCTTTTTCACCGCGTCAGCGCATTTCTTATTGAGATCGTTGAAGTACGCCTTGTCCGCTCCTCTCGAGAGGGCTTCGAACCCGTATGCCCCCGAGCCGGCGAAGAGGTCGAGAACGGTCCCGCTTACGTTCTCCCCCAGAGCGGAGAAAACGGCCTTCCTTACGATTTCCTGAGTGGGTCGAACAGAAGCGTCCAGAGGCGGGAGAGCGAGGTTCCGCGAGCGGTATGTCCCGCCCACGATTCGGATTTTCGGATTCATAATTTCCTTAAGATACCCTTTTCAATCTGAACTTTTACGGCCTTGACCGCCTGAAACGCCGCATCGTATTCCCGGACGGAAGGGAGGGAATTGATTTTCCCCAAAAGCCCGTTGTAGCGTTCCAAAAGTTCCTGAGCATCCCCTTTTTTCTGCAGGACGGAAAAGGAGAGCTCGTCCTCGAGCTTTTTCTTATCTCCGGCTAAAGCCAGAAGTTCGGGATCCTTATGCAGGAGCTCTTCCTTCTCCTTCAGCGTCCGGACTTCTTCCGAGCGCAGGAAAAAGTCGCAGTACGTTAGGACTGCGCCGGATAGATCCGTCGACCCGTCAGAGGCTTTTTTCACAGCGTCTTCCATCTCTTTCCAATATATTATGATAAACTAAAAAAGGATAAATCTGCACTATGTTTAAAATCTATACCGACCATCAGAAAATCACGAGAACCGTCTGTTCCGAGGTGGAAAAGCCCTATTCGGAAGACGTCAAGAAGACCGTGCGGGAAATGGTGGATTACCTCCGCCTCTCCCAGGACGACGAATACGCCAAAAAACACGGTCTCCGTTCCGGCGTGGGTCTGGCCGCGCCGCAGATCGGCATCGCCAAGCGCATGATCGCCATCTACCTCGAAGACGGGGACACGCTTTACCAGTTCGGGCTCGTCAACCCGAAGATCGAAAGGACTTCCCTGAAGGAAGCCTATCTCCGCGGAGGGGAAGGCTGCCTCTCGGTGAACGAACCGCATCCGGGCATCGTGAACCGTTACTACAAGGTCGTCGTGAGCGCCTACGACGTCCTGACCGAAAAAGACGTCACGATCACGGCCTACGGCTACCTGGCCATCTGCTTGCAGCACGAGATCGACCACCTCGATGGGGTCCTCTTCTACGACCGCATCGACAAAGAGCATCCGTTCGAACCGGCCAAAGGCGCAATCGCGGTCTGATAAAAAAATTTATTTTACGCGGGACTTCGCTATTGAAAGGCGGAGTCTTTTAGTTTATATTAAATCTGTCAAATTCCGTCCAACTTAGAAGGCTGTCGCTTACGGCTTTTCTACGCTGAAACAATTTGTTTCGCTCGTCAGGAGAATTTTTTATGGAGAATACATTTCAAGACGGCAAGAATCCCGTCAAAATCTACGCCCTCGGCGGCTTAGGCGAAGTCGGCAAGAACACCTACTGCCTCGAGAACAATGACACGATCATCATGATCGACGCCGGCGTCAAGTTCCCGGAAGCGGATCTTCCGGGCGTCTCGTACGTCATTCCGGACTACACGTATCTGAAGGAAAACAACTGGAAGATCAAAGGCCTGTTCATCACGCACGGCCACGAAGACCACATCGGTGGCATCCCCTTCCTGCTCCAGCAGGTCGAAATCCCGGTGATCTACGCGCCGAAGCTCGCTTTGGCTCTGATCCGCCACAAGCTCGACGAGATGAAGCTCCGCTCGAACAAGACGAAGCTCGTCGAATACGATGAAAGCACGGTCGTGAAGATGAACGGGTTCATCGTCGACTTCTTCCACGTTACGCACTCGATTCCGGATTCCTACGGCATCCGCGTCAAGACCCCGCAGGGCACGGTCGTCCACACGGGCGACTTCAAGATCGACCTCACGCCGGTCGACCACGACATCGACATCCCGAAGATCTGCCGCATAGGCGACGAAGGGGTCGATCTGCTCTTAGCCGATTCGACCAACGCCGAGAAGGAAGGCTACACGCCTTCCGAGAAATCGGTCATCCAGTCGATTGACGACATCTTCCGTTCCGCTCCGTCGCGCATCATCATCGCGACGTTCTCTTCGAACATCTCGCGTATTCGCCAGATCTGCGACGCGGCCATCAAATACGGGCGCCGCATCGCCATTTTCGGCCGTTCGATGGAATCAAACATCCAGGCGGCCCGCGAATTCGGATACATCAAGATTCCGGATGCGGCCATCATCCGTCCGGACGAGCTCCGCAAGGTGAATCCGTCCGAGACGCTGATTCTCTGCACCGGTTCGCAGGGCGAGCCTCTGGCGGCCCTTTCTAGAATCGCTAACGGCCTGCACCGCCAAATCAAGATCAACTGGGGCGACACGGTCGTCTTCTCCTCTTCCCCGATTCCGGGCAACAACGCGGCCATCAACAAGGTCGTGAACCAGCTGACGAGGGCCGGCGCGACGGTCCTGGTCAATAACGTTCTAAACCAGCTGCACGCTTCCGGCCATCCGTGCCGCCAGGAACTCCGCCTGATGCAGAAGATGGTGCGTCCGCACTACTTCATGCCTATCCACGGCGAATTCCACATGCTGAAGCTGCACGGGGACGTCGCGGTGGAATGCGGTCTGCCCAAAGACCGCGTGTTCCTCTGCCAGAACGGCGATGTCGTCGAACTGAACAACCACGTCTGCTCCTACGGAGGAACCGTGCACGCGGACGTGCAGTACCTCGATTCGACCGACGCTTACGGCGTTTCGACGGAAGTCATCAAGGAACGTAAGGTCCTCGGCGAGGACGGCGTCGTCTGCGTCACCGTCGGCATCGATAAGAAGACGCATTCCCTGCTCTTCCCGCCTTTAATGAATACGCGCGGGTTCTCGTATTTCACGTCGACTTCCTCGACCGCGATCAAGGACGCGCAGATCAAGCTCAACGTCGAATTACGGAATTACCTCGCTTCGAAGGATTACCGCTACGACAAGGTCGAAGACGTCGTCGAACAGTTCTGCTCGACCTTCTTCTTCCATCTGACCCACCGCCATCCGCGCATCGTGCCGGTGCTCGTGGGAGAATAAACCATGCTGATCCTGGCCTCGAAATCCCCGCGGAGGAAGGAACTCCTCGCGCGGATTTATCCTCATGAATTCCTCGTCCTGCCGAGCTCGGTCGACGAGTCGAAAATCGTCTCTCCTTCCTTGGAGCAGTACCCCTTCCTCATCTCGTACGCCAAGGGCGAAAAGATCTCGAAGGAACATCCTGACGACGTCGTCTTGAGCGCCGACACGCTCGTCCTCATCGACGGGAAGAAATTCGGAAAGCCGAAGGACGCCGCGGAAGCCAAAGAAATGCTCCTGCTCGAAGCGAAGGACAAGGAGACCGTCCTGACCGGGTTTCACCTGTTTTTGAACGGGAAGGAACTCCACGGGGAGACGGTCCGTTCCGAACTGATCCTCGACGGGATGACCGAAGAGAAAATCGGGAGGTACATCCTGACGGGTTCCCCGTTCGACAAGGCCGGAGGCTACGGCATTCAGGACCTCAAAAAGGATGAGGACTACCATCTCCTGAGCGGCTCGTTCGAGAACGTGATGGGCCTGCCGATTCACGAAGTAAAAAAAGCGCTAGAAAAAATCCGGCTTCTCTGAGTTAGGTGAGACCCAAAAGTTGGACTTCCAACTGGAGGGGCTCACCTCGCTGAGAAGCCGTTTTTTTCAGTCCTCAATAAATCCTTTCCGCATCCGCTGGTACGGGGAGAAAGGCTTGACGTGCGCGATTGTGAAGGTCTCCCTGGCGACGTCGACGCTGAATTTCTTGCCGACCATCGCCGGGATGTCGACCATGTCCCCGGCCAGATCGTACTCGATGTCGTTGAGGACTTCGATCCCGATATGGTCGCCTTTGGAAGTGACTAACGAGCTCACGAGCGGGTGGTAGACCTTGTTCCGAATCGGGGCGATGAGCGTCAGTTCGAGAGACGAATCGTCCGTGAAGAGCGTCCCGCCGAGGGAGTGGTTGTAACCAGTGGAGCCGAAGGAGGAAGAGATGCAGACGCCGCTGCCGTGGACTTCCATGAAGTAGGACGAATTGACGTAGACGGCGAAGTTCAGCGTCCGGATCGAGGAAGCGCACAGGAATTCGTTGCAGGCGAGGCTTTCGTGGCTGTACTGGTCCTGCAGGCGGATGAAGTGGTGGCGTTCAAGCGTCAGGTTGTCAAAATCGAAGGACGCGACGAGCTTATCGAGTTCCTTCAGGTCGTATTCCTTGTAATATCCCAAGGTCCCGTCGTTAATCAGCATGAACGGGGCTTTTTTCTTATAGAGGTCCTTGACCGCGTGCAGAAGCGTTCCGTCCCCGCCGAAGACGAAGATGATGTCCGGATGCTTTTCGTCGTAGACCATGCCTTTGGCGTCCAAAAGCTTCTTTCCGAACTCTGGAAGGATGCTTTTCAGATATGCGTGACGGTTGTTCTTATAGAAACTGTAACGGATCATGGCGCTTTTCTTTCTGATTTCTATATCAGTCTACCACATTCCCCGTTCCTTTTCTCTTTCCGATTCTCCCCGGGCAGACTTTCTAAACGGTCCGATTTCGTGTAGAATATCAGAGGTAAAGAAGGACATTGAAGAAAGAAGACTACGAAAAGCTTTCCGCTTATCTCGGCGTCAGCGACGCGAACTCCTACACCCAGGTCAACTATTACATCGACTCGAAGAGCCGCGTCCTGAAGGCGAACGACATCGCTCTCCGCATCCGCGAGAAGCGCGGATCCTACGAGATGACGCTCAAGACCCCCTTATCCGAAGGCCTGCTCGAAAAGAACCAGGATCTTTCCGCCAAGGAAGCGCTGGAGATGATCAACCTCAACCACTTCCCGAGCGGCGAAATCAAGGAATTCCTCGAAATCTTCGACATCGACACGGCGGATTTAGTCATCCTCGCGAAGATGACGACCCTCCGTTCCGAACTGAAGAACACGGAGAACGACGAGACCATCTCGCTCGACATGAACTCCTACGGTGGCACGGTCGATTTCGAGCTCGAAGTCGACGAGACCTCCATGGCTTCCGCCGAGAAGAAGGTCGACGAAATCATGAAGGCGAATCACATCTCCTACAAGATGAATCCCCTCTCGAAAGCGACTAGAGCGCTCACGCTCGCTGAAAAGAACGGGTTCAAGAACTAATTCGGATTCAGAAACAAACGAAAAGGTTCTTCCCAAATGCGCGGAAGGACCTTTTTTCGTATGTTTTCGGAGAGAAGAAGGACTACTTCGCGTCCTCTTCTTTGGCGCGGTACTTCGTCCCTTCCTCCTCCATCGGATTCGGGCACTCGGATAATCGAGAGCAGGAGAGGCATCCTCTGGCCATCAGCTTCCGCTGCTCGGCCGGGATGAAGAGACGGATCTCCTCGGAATTGTATCCGACCTGAATCCGTTTGTCGTCGACGATGATCGGGCGCTTCAGACAGGACGGGTTCTCCTTGATGAAGCGAATCAGCTCGTTGAGGCTCAGTTCGGATAAGTCGACCTTGTTCTCCTTGATGACGTTCGAGCGTTTCGAGATGATTTCGTCCGTCCCGTCGAGGGACTTGGTCAGGATCTCGCGGATGTTGCTTTGGGTCAGTTCCCCGCTCAGGATGTTCTTTTCCTTGAACGGGATGCCCTGCTTGGTGAACCAGTCCTTGACCTTCCGGCAGGAAGAGCAGGACGGGGATATGTAGAGTTTAATCATCTTGCGAAGGATCTCCTTTCTTTTTCCTCGCGTCTTTTCCGTAGCGCGCGTACCAGTCCTTGTATAAGGACGGCGGGACGCTGTTTTTTCCTTCCTTCATCTGTTTCACGCATTCGACGATGTACATGATTAAGGCGAAGAACAGCATCGCGAACGTGAATCCGATCAGGACGTCGAGCGTGATTCTCCATCCCGTCCCGAATTCCTCCTTCGTGACGAATAAGGGCAGGACAAGTAAGAAGATCATCACGACGTCGAAGACGAAGGTCGAGACCTTCCCGTACCATTTCGCCCCGTTGAGGTACTGGCCGTGTCGCCACGCGGCCCAGATGAACCCGAGCTGGACGAATTCCTTGATGAGAAAGAACCCGACGAGGAACCAGAGATAATAATTGCCCGTGATGCGGCGGTAGACGAGGCAGACCGCGACGAAGCTCGCGAACTGCATCACCTTGTCGGCGACCGGATCGAGCGCCTTCCCGAGCTCGGTGACCTGGTTGAACTTCCTCGCAATTATCCCGTCGAACATGTCCGAAAGGGACGAAAGCGCGATGGCGGCAATCCCCAGGACAGTTAAGACCCGGTTCTCTTGGTATGTCCCCAAAAGATAGAGGACCAAAAAGACCGGAACCATCAGGAAGCGGAAATAGGTCAGCAGGTTCGGAATCGTGAAGAAATCCTTTTTATCGACGTGCGGTAGAAGTTTCATGGCCTTTACTCGTCTTTCTTATGGTTTTCGTCCTGTTCGGACTCGTGCGTGAAATCGAGCGTCCCATCCTCGTCCTCCGTGTAGTCGGAGTTCGTGTTTCCGGTTCCGCCTTCTCCGTTCGAAGAGGAACCGTCCCCGTCGGAATGATGGCCGGAAGAATCCCCTTCTTCTTCCTTCTTTGCTTCCGCCAGGGCCGGAGCGATTGCCCTTCTTCCTTCCTCCAAAACGGATTTCGCGCGTTCGGAGATGCGCCCTTCGATCACGTGCGAATAAGCGATGTAGAAGAGGGCGTCGAACAGTTTCCGAAAAAAATAGAGCGGAGTCGACAGAACATACGCAATCAGGATTGCGATGTACGGTCCGGCGTACATCATGAAGGCGCTGTTCCGGCAGGCGAAATAGAAGACGAAGAGGAATAGGGCGTAAATCAGAGCCGAAGCGAGGTACAGTGGCCAGAAGACCGTAATTTCGAGCGAGAAATGTTCCTTTCTCACGCTCGGGAGGATCTCCCTCCGGAAGAACAGGCGGATCGGAGGAGTGACCATGTTGATCTTGTTCTCCCCGACGAGCACGTTCGCTGCGAAGAAGACCTCGTCGTCGCGGAACAGGTTCCTGAAGGCGACGATTGTCACGGTGAATAGGACCGAGGCGTTCGTGAAGTACGACATCGTGCGGACGAGCCGGATGTCCGACTCGGTCAGATAGTCGCCGATTGCAATCGACTCGTTCTCTTTCAGGTTGAAGTAGGCGTTGAGCAAATCCGAAAGGTGCCCGTACGTCTGCTTATAGCAGGTCATGAAGAGAATCCCGAGGACGATCCCGATGAGAAGCTCGGTCGCCAGAACGATCAAAAACGATTTCCAGAAGACCGTCCAGACGTTATAGAACCCGTAATTCCCTTTGTAATAGGCCCCGAAGAGGCGGGAGATGCCGTATTTCTTCTTCCCCTGGTAACGCGTTCCGTCCGAAGCGCAGATCGACGCACCGTATAAGAACGGAGCGACCAGGGAAACGCTCAGAATCAAAAGCAGCAGCATGACCAGATCGAACCAGAGCTCGTCGGTCTGGATCGGGGCGAAACAGAAAGCGATTACGCCGGCGAAAAACATGCCGGCGAGCGAGATGAGGAACGGATAGACTCCGCCCTGCTTCACGATGCTCTTCATCTGCGAACGGATGCCGTCCGCGATCTTTCTGCTGACCATAGGGATAACCTTCTTTCTAATCCGCCTTCTTGTCGGAGGAATAGCCGTCTTTCTCCGCCTGCTTCCGTTCTTCGGCCCACGTTTCTTCCGAGAGGCGGTGCAGTCTCGGGATCATCTTGTCGAGCGTCGCCTGGTCAAACCGCGGGAGCTTGCTGTTCTTCTCCATGTTCCTGATGAACCGGTAGATGTCCTTGGCGTGGACGATATAGGAATACGGGGACAGCTTCGGATTGCGGATGTGCAGCTCGGTCGAGTCGTTGATGACGACGATCGAGACGAACATCGGGGTCTTCGACTGGTTCCATCCGAGGAAACCGGCCAGAAGCATCGTGCGGTTTTCGTTGAAGACGACCGGATTGTGGCACGTCCTTAAAGGCCTGCCTTCCTTATCGACGACCTGCCAGAACCGCGCCGAATACGAATCGCCGGCCAAGTCGTCCTCGAAGTAACGCGAGGAAATGACATAGACGAACTTGTCCGCGACCAGAAGGTGCGAGATGTGGATCGATTCGTTCTCCGTGCGGATCGCGACGTTGTTCAAGAGGTACCAGTCCTGGTTCTGGACAAGGCGGTACAACTTTTTCCAGACGCGGTGCTTTAAGAAGCGGGACGCATACTTGTGGTGCACGATGAAAAGGACGAGAAGGGCGATGACGGCCAGAAGCAGGATCCCTCCGATGAGGTAGTAGATCCAGGCGTAGGAAGACGGCGATTCTTCGTAAACAGGCAATCCGATCATATCTTCCCTTTCTCCTTTCCCAGCAGCGGCGAAAACGGCAAACGGCAATTCTGAATGTTTCTGTTTATTCGGCTAGCGACAGGGCGACCTTCATCATGTTCGTGAATCCGGTGCGTCTCTGTTCGCTCGTGGTGACTTCCGAAGTGATGAACGAATCCGAAATCGTCAGGATCGTCAGCGCTTCCTTGCGGTACTGCGCGGCGAGGCAGTAGAGAGCATACGTCTCCATCTCGACGGCTAAGCAGCCCATATCCGCCCACTTCTTCCAGTTGTCCGGCTGGGCGGAATAGAACAGGTCGCTCGAGAAGATGTTCCCGACGTGGTTGGCGAATCCGAGTTCGTCGGCGCTCTTCTTCGCTTTTTCCAAGAGATTGAACGAGGCGATGGCAGAATAGGTTCCCGGCAGGCCGTACTGGTAGGCGAAGTTCGAATCCGTGCAGGCCCCTTCGGCGAGCACCAGGTCGAAGACCTTGACGTCCTTGTTGTACGAACCGGCCGTCCCGATGCGGATGACGCGGTCAACGCCGTAGAACTTGAAAAGTTCCGAGACGTAGATGGCTAAGGACGGCATGCCCATGCCCCCGCCCATGACGGAGACCTTCTTGCCCTGATAGGTTCCCGTGTAGCCGAACATGTTGCGGACCGTGTTGAAACGGACCGGGTTTTCCAAAAAGTTCTCGGCGATGAATTTGGCGCGAAGCGGATCTCCCGGCAGAAGAACCGTCTTCGCAATCTGGCCTAATTCGGCCTCGTTGTGGGGTGTAGACATGAATCGATAATCCTCCTTTTGAAATTATATAACAAAACGCGTTTTATACCTAATCGAGCGGACTTTTCCGAAAATGAAAAGCATCCGTTTTCCTTCCGAGAAAAAAGAGACTTTCCTTCAGTCCCTTTTAATCGCCCGTCTCGTCCTCGGACGTCCCTTTCTCCTCGTCGACAAGATCCGTGTCGTTGACGTGGGTGGTCATGAACGTTTCGAAGACTTTGCGGAATTCGTCGTACTTGACCGCCTCGATGACGCCGTGGTAGCAGATTGAGATGCGTCCCGTCTCTTCCGAGACAATGACCGTGACCGAATCGGTCACTTCCGAAATCCCGAGTCCCGCGCGGTGCCTGGCGCCGTATTTTCCGACCAGAAGCCGGTTCGTGGACGGGAAGAAGCAGGCCGCCGCGATAATCGTGTCCCCGCGGATGACGCACGCCCCGTCGTGGAGCCTCGTCCCCTCGTAGAAGATCGTCTCGAGGATTTCCGGCGTGACCGGGCAGTTGATTGCCGTGCCGGAGCGGATATACTTGTCGAGGCTCATGTTGCGCTCGAAGGTCATCAGGGCGCCGGTCTTCGAATCGGCGAGCCAGTGGACCGCCGTCGTGATGTCGTCGTAGAGCTTTTCGTCCTGGATGTTCTTCTTGGACTTCCGCTTTTTGTTCGAAAGCTTCGTGAGGCTCATCAGGTCGATGACGTAGGAACGCACGACGCTCTTGCTGAGTATCAGCATGACCAAAATCGTGACCATCAGGCACAGGATCGAAAGGTTTGCCGGCATTTCCAGCCCGAAGAAATAGAACAGGTTAATCGCGACGAGTTCGAGACCGACGAGCGTCCAGAAGATCCATTCGCGGAAAACTACGATGCAGATGGCGAGAATCAGGGCGGATAGGAAGCAGGAGACGCTGATTTCGGCGATCGTCGTCGCGCTGAGCGTTCCTTCGAGGATGTATAAGCCGTTCATTTGTTTTCTGTTAGGGTTATCGGAGTTCCCCGTCCGTATTAAAGGGGTTTCAACTCTTTATTTATAATAACATTTATTTTTAAGTAAATATAGGGAACTCGTCGATTCCGTGCGATTTTCGGTTGTAAATTTCCCCTTCTCCCCCTTATAATATTTAAGCGACGCAGGCGTAGTTCAGTGGCAGAACTTCAGATTCCCAATCTGACCACGCGGGTTCGATTCCCGTCGCCTGCTCCATTTTCCCTTCGATCAAGGGATTTTTTTATAGGAATTTTTATGAGCCCTCTTGTTCTTTCTCTGATTGTCGTCTTTTCCCTCCTGTTTCTCGTCCTGCTGATTCTGTTCCTGTACTCAGGGTATAAGTACGCCGACCTGTTCTTCTCGTACCGGCACAATCCCAAGGAAGGAAAGAGGAAGTTCTTGACTTCCCCGGACAAGAAACAGGTCCTGACCTACGACGAGGAATTCTTTAAGAAACACGATTTTCAGGAAGTCACCATCAAAAGCAAAGACGGGCTGAATCTTAAAGGCCATCTTCTCATAGAGAACTCCTCCCACCGCTACATCCTCTCCGTCCACGGCTACCGCGGAAACTACAAGGAACTATCCCACCAGTGCCGTTACCTGAACGAGGAACTCGGATATAGCCTCTTAATGATTGAGCAGCGCGCCCAGGGCTCGGAAGGAAAGTACATCACCTTCGGATATAAGGAACGGGAAGACGTCCTCGTCTGGGCGGAGTATCTCGTCTCGAATGATCCTCAGGCGCAGATCGTCCTCTACGGCTTCTCGATGGGCGCGGCCACCGTCCTGATGGCTTCTTCCCTTCCCCTCCCGAAGAACGTCAAAGGGATTGTCGCGGATTCGTCCTACGTCTCGACCAGAAACGAGCTCGCCTACGTCGGAAAGAGGAAGTACGGAAAGGAATACTTCTGGATTTCTGCTTCCTCGAGGTTCGCCGCGTTCTTCTTGGCGCATTTCTCCTACACGCGCTACACTCCTTTGAAATCCGTGAAGAAAGACACGCTTCCTCTCCTGCTGATCCACGGGAACAAGGACACGTACGTCCCCTTCTCGGATTTCGAAACGCTGAAGAAGAACGTCCCTTCCTCAACGTATTTATCGACCTTCGTCGGGAAAGGCGCCTGGCACGGCATGTCCTTCCTGGTCGATCCGGAAGGCTACAGGAACGCCCTGCGCTCGTTCTTAAAAGACTGCGTAAAATAAATCGGAACTTATTCAAGGCCGGCCCGTCCGGCCTTTTTAAATGTTTGGGAATCTTCCGAATCTTTTTACCGAAAACGCAGGAGAATGCTATATTTGAAGTAAAGGAGAATTCAAATCATGAACGATGTCCGTACCGCCTGTCAGTTTTTATCCGACGCGAAAATGTATTATCTGGCTACTGCCGAAGGCGAACAGCCACACGTCCGCATCTTCGGAACGCAGCTCGTCTACAAGGGAAGACTCTACATTCAGACCGGATTAAGGAAGAACGTGGCCAAGCAGATGCTCGCCAATCCGAAGATTGAAATCTGCGCCTTCCGCGACGGAAAGTGGATCCGCATCACCGCGGAAGCGGTCTACGACCCGTCGAGCGACGCGCAGAAGGCCGTCCTGGAGTCCTTCCCGGAGTTAAAGGAAATGTACGCCGTCGACGACGGGAACACGGCCGTCTTCTATCTGAAGAACGCGAAGGCCGTGATTTCCTCCTTCACGAGCAAACCCGAGGAGTTCGAGTTCTGATTCGCGCTCCGATTCCCTCTTTTTTAAAGATTCGAATGGTTTATAATAATTTCGAATAAGCCAACAGGAGGTTTAAAATCAATCTATGGCAAACAAAGTCAAATCATTCTTCAGCGATTTCAAGACGTTCATCACGAAGGGCAACATCCTCGACATGGCGGTCGGCGTCATCGTCGGCGGCGCCTTCAAGGACATCGTCAACGCCCTCACGAACAACGTTCTGATGCCGCTCATCACGGCCGCCGTTCCGGGAGGTCTGGAAGGATTCGTCACGGTCCTTAATCCGAGCGAAGCCGCGGTCAAGGCTCTCGCCGACGGAACCTACGTCAACGCCGCGGGCGATGCCGTCACGAACGTCGTCGAATACTGGGGCGTCATGTACAACAAGGACGTCGTCAACGTCATGAACTGGGGCTCGGTCATCAACGCCGCAATCGACTTCCTGGTCATCGCGTTCATCATGTTCATCATCGTCCGCGCCGCGATGCGTTTCCAGCAGTACTCCGATCACACGAAGGCCGTCGCGAACGCGCTCACCCTGAAGGAAAAGAAAGAGCTCCGCAAGCAGGGCAAGTCCTGGAAGGAAATTGACGAGATTTCCGAAAAGAAACTTCAGGATGCCGCCGACGCCAAGGCGAAAGCCGACGCGGAAGCCAAGGCCGAAGCCGACAAGAAGGCCGCCGAACCGGTCGAACTCCTCCGCGAAATCAAGGATCTCCTCGAGAAGCAGGCCAAGTAGTTTCCCTTCTCAAGTTTCATCGAAGAGGCCGCGCGAACGGTCTCTTTTTTATGGTTTCAAAGTCATTCCTTAAAAAGAAACCAGCCCGCAAGCGGAATCTCAGCGCAGCAAAAGATTCCTTCCTGTTTTCTATTGATTTACGAGGCCCAATCCTGTATTATTATAAACGCTGCCGCCTTAGTTCAATGGTAAAACGGACCCCTCGTAAGGGTCAGTCGGCGGTTCGATTCCACCACGCGGCACCATTTATAAAATTTTTAAGCGCTCTTCCCGGGCGCTTTTTTCGTATTCCGGTAATCCGGCGAAGTCTTTCAAGTTCTTCTTTCTATGCCCTTCCCCTTCCTCAAGGCACTAAAAAGGCGCTCCGGAACATTCCGGGGCGCCGTTCTTTCTCCTGAGTTTATTGAACGAGGATTAGGCAACAAAGCTGACCAGGACTTTCTGAGCGTTGTCACCCTTGCGGTTCTCGAGCTTCAGAGCTCTGGTGTAGCCGCCGTTGCGATCCTTGTAACGGGGACCGATGACGGTGAAGAGCTTCTGTAAAGCGGTCTGCTTTTCGCTCTTGTCCGTATAGACGTCGCGGACGATGCGCGCGGCCTGTCTGCGGGCGGCGAGATCGCCTTTCTTCGCATACGTGACCAGACGCTCGGCGAGCGGACGGAGTTCGCGGGCAGTCATGCTCGTGACCGTGACCTGTTCAGAAATGATGAGCTGCGTAACGACGTTACGGAGCATAGCTTTGTTCTTAGCGGCAGTATATCCGGCCTTGAAGCGGACACCGCCCTTGCCATGAACATTGTGACGACCGATTGTACCCATAGGTATTGATTCTCCTTACTACTTAGCGTTACGGAAGTGGAGACCGAGCGATTCGATCTTGTCCTTGACTTCCTTCAGCGACTTCTTGCCGAGATTACGGACTTTCATCATCTCGTCCTCGGACTTGGCGATCAGTTCCCCGACCGTCGAAATGCCGGCTCTCTTCAGGCAGTTGTAAGAACGGACCGAGAGATCCAGTTCCTCAATCGTCTGATCGATGAGCTTCTTCTCGTCATCGACAACCGGACCCGGGGTGAAGATGTTCTTGGGTTCGGCATCCTTGGACACCTCCTGGAACTTCTCGAAGTGGGCGATCAGGATGTCCGCAGCGGTCACGACCGCATCGTGCGGGGTGCAGCCGCCGTTCGTGACGACATCGAGGATGAGCTTCTCGTAATGCGTATCCTGTTCGACACGCGTCGGCTCGACCGTGAAGTTGACACGGACGACCGGAGAGTAGTTCGAATCCGTCGGGATGACGCCGATCGAGAAATTCTGAAGGGTCTTGTTCATCTCGTTGGTGAGATATCCCCTTCCGTTGTTCGCCTGGATCGTCATCTTGAGATGGCCGCCTTCGGCGACGTGCGCGATGACGAGATCCGGGTTGATGACCTTGACGTCGGCCGGGCAGACGATGTCCGCGGCGGTGACGGTCTTCGGGCCGGTTACATCAAGAGATAGGACACGAGCCGAATCATCGTCATCCGAATCAATCTTCAGAACAAGTTCCTTGAGATTCAGGATGATGGCAGTGCAGTCTTCCTCGATCCCTTCCAGAGCGGTGAACTCGTGGCGGGCTCCTTCAATCTCGACGGCGAACATCGAAGCGCCCGGAATCGAAGAGATCAGGACTCTTCTCATCGCGTTTCCGATGGTCGTTCCGAACCCTCTTTCCAGCGGGGACAGGACGAACTTGGCCTCGTTCGGATTTTCGGACTTGATTTCTTCAAATGTCAGACTTGCAAATGGTCTCATGTTCTATTCCTTTCTTTATCCTCTAGGACGCTTCGGAGGACGGCAGCCGTTGTGCGGAACAGGAGTCACATCGTCGATCGACATGACCTGTAAGCCGGCGGCCTGAAGAGCGCGAAGGGCGGATTCACGTCCGGAACCAGGTCCTTTGACTAAGACATCGATTTGCTTTAAGCCGCGGTCCAGGCAGACCTTAGCGACGTTTTCCGCAGCGACCTGAGCCGCGAACGGAGTGGACTTTCTGGCACCGGTGTAGCCGATGGTGCCGGCGGAAGCCCAGGCGATGACCTTGCCCGTCGGATCCGTGATAGAAATGATCGTATTGTTGAATGACGCGTGGATATGGGCGACACCCCTCGTGAAGTTCAGCTTCACGGCCTTCTTGCGGCCGAAGGACTTCTTGGTGGGCTGTTTCGTCTTGGCGCCAGGTACTTTAGTAGTTTCAGCCATAATGTTTACCTAACCCTCATTACATCGTTGCGGCTTTCTTGTTCGCAACGGTCTTACGCGGACCTTTGACGGTACGAGCGTTCGTACGCGTTCTCTGTCCTCTGCACGGAAGATTTCTTCTGTGACGGATGCCTCTGTAGCAGCCGATTTCGGAAAGTCTCTTGACGTTTAAGGAGACTTCTCTTCTTAAATCGCCCTCGACCTTGTAGCCGCCCGCGACGATCGCGTTGCGGATGGCGGTGAGCTCTTCCTCGCTCAGATCCTTGACACGCTTGGTCGGTTCGACTTTGGCGGCGGCAACGATCTTCTGAGCGGTGGTCAGTCCGATTCCGTGGATGTACTGCAGGGAATAGACGACCTGCTTGTCGTTCGGGATATCGACCCCAGCAATTCTAGCCATACTTCTTCGTTTACCTTTCTAAAGTTTAGCCCTGTCTCTGCTTGTGCTTCGGATTGGAGCAGATGACGCAGACACGGCCCTTTCTTCTTACCACTCTGCACTTGTCGCAGATGGGTTTGACAGACGATCTTACTTTCATAATAAATCTAAATGATTCCTCTCTGGTTTAACCGATTCATTATAGCAAATCCGTTCCCGGATTCCTAGTGCCATAACTAGTTTTTAAACCGATACGTAATGCGGCCCCGTGTTAAATCGTATGGCGAGAGCTCTACCGTGACCTTATCACCCGGTAATATACGGATCTTGTTTAAACGCATCTTACCGGAAACGGTGGCTCTGATCACGGCTCCGTTTTCAAGTTTGACGTTGAACGTCGTCTTCGGAAGTGCTTCCGTGACGATGGCGTCTACGACGATGAAATTATCTCTCGACATTCGTTAAGTGTCCTTTCACATTGCTGTCGATTGTTGTGACGATCGGAGTACCGTCGTCGCAGACAGCAATCGTGTTTTCATAATGGGCGGTCAATCTCCCGTCGGCGGCTGCGACTCCCCATCCGTCCGCGAGGTTCCTGATCTTGTCGGAACCGGCGAGAATCATCGGTTCCACGCAGAAGCAGAGACCCTTGTGGATCACCGGGTTGATGAAGTAATCATCATACCCTTCTTCCCCGGCGTAATTCGGGACGAACGGATCTTCGTGCATGTCCTTTCCGATTCCGTGTCCGCCGTATTCTTTGAGGGTGGAGCACCCGTACTTGCGGGCCGTTTCGGAAATCGCGCGGGAACATTCGCGGATTCGGACGCCTTCCTTCACCCGCGAGAACGCGAGCCAGAAAGCCTCCTCGGCGCACTGAATGACCCTCTTCGCTTCGGAAGAGACATTGCCGATAGCATAGGTTCTGCAGGCATCAGCCATGTAACCATTCTTCGACACGACGACATCCAGGCTGATAATATCACCTTCCTTGAGGATGACCTTCTTGGAAGGGATTCCGTGGATGAGGACTTCATTGACCGAGGCGCAGATCGAGCCCGGGAAGCCTTCATACCCCTTTTCAGCCATGACACCGCCATGGGATTCCACGTACTTTTCGAATTCCTTGTTGACTTGCCAGGTAGAGACGCCCGGAACCAAGGTCGGAGCAATGAAGTCGAAGGCGGAGCCCAATAGGGCCCCGGCCTTCTTCATCATTTCAATCTCGTGGGCGGTTTTTAAGATAATCATTATCTTAACCTCCGCTTCTAGTCTTCAAGGATCTTCGAAATTTCCGCGAAGACGACACCGATGTCCTTTAAGCCGTCCACTTCCCTTAATAGGCCCTCCTTGCGGTAATAGGCCGCGAGAGGTTCCGTCTGGGAGCGGTAAGCCTGAAGGCGCACCGAGAACGCTTCCCTCGTATCGTCCTTGCGCTGGATGAGCTCATGCCCGCAGTTGTCGCAGAAGCCTTCCTTAGAAGGCTTCTTCGTCAGCAGGTTGTAGCTCGCTCCGCATTCGGGGCAGACGCGGCGGGAAACAATTCTTTGAATCAGCGCTTCCTCGTCGGCCGTGATGAGAATCACGGTGTTGACGGGACGGCCGATTTCACCGGTGAGGGACTTCAGCGCCCCGGCCTGGACGAGCGTCCGCGGGAAACCGTCCAAGAGGTATCCTTTGGCGCAGTCGTCTTTGCTGAGACGTTCCTTCACCAGTTCAATCACCACCTCATCGGGGACCAGAAGTCCCTTATCGGTGTAAGATTGCGCTTTGAGACCGACGGGAGTCTTTTCCGCGATTGCCTCGCGGAACATATCCCCGGTCGAAATATGGGGAATCCCATACTTCTTGACGATGAGCTCGGACTGGGTGCCTTTTCCGGCTCCCGGCGGGCCCATCAAGACGACGTTCAGAGTTTTTTCCGGCATTCTTTAATATCCTCCTTCGTAACGCTTCCCGGCCAAGAGGCCGTCGACCTGATTCGAAATTTCAAGCGCGACGCCAACGACGATGATCAGACCGGTTCCGCCAAGCGAGAGCGAGGCAGGAACGATCTGCGCAAGGGAGAGGGCGACCGGCAGCGCCGAGATCACGGCCAGACCGATGGCACCGATGAAGGTGACCCGGTTCAGGACCTTGGAAATGTAGCGCTGCGTCTCGACACCCGGGCGCAAACCCGTGATGTACGTGCCGCTTTCCTGGAAGTTCTCCGCGATCTTCTCCGGATTGATCTGGAGATTCGCGTAGAAATACGTGAAGAAGATAATCAGCACGAGGTAGATGATAAGACCCCACGGCATCTGCCATGTGGTATCGTTGTACCCCGGCATGACGGTCATGATCTGATAGTTGAAGACGTTCTCCATCTGCTGCGCCCAGCCCGGGACGTTGCTCCCGGCGATGAACGAGACGATGATAGAAGGCGCCATCAATAGAGACGAAGCGAAGATGACCGGAATGACGGACGCGGAGTTCACCTTGATCGGAAGGAAAGAACTCTGCACGGTCTGGGAAGAGAGGGACTGGCTGGTCGCCGAGTGGCTGACCGGCAGTCTTCTTTCCGAGATCTCGACGTAGGTGACCGCGACGATGATGGCGAAGAGAGCTCCGAAGTACAGCGCGAGCTGCATCGTGCCCTCGAGGATCAAAGACGGGTCGTCGGTCAGGATTTTTTCTCCCAGATACTGCTGGACCGCGCGGTAGATCTGGGTGGGCAGGGCGGAAACGATGCCGGCGAAAATGATCATGGAAATACCATTCCCGATCCCCTTCTCCGTAATCTTGTCGCCGAGCCACATGAGGAGCATCGAGCCCGCTTCGAGGTAGACGATGATGCGGATGGTCCCCCAGACGGAGGAATCCTGGACCGTCATCCCCTGCGTGCTCTGCATGGTGACGATGATGCCGTACGCCTGGACGATCCCGAGGAGGATCGACAGGTAACGGGTGGTCATTTCGATCTTGTGGCGTCCGCTCTCACCTTCCTTGCTGAGTTCGGTAAGGGAGGGGAGGACGTCCGTCTGCAAGAGCTGGACAATGATCTGCGCCGTAATGTACGGCGAGACACCGAGGGCGAATAGAGAGAAAGACTGCAGCGCGCCGCCACCCATCAGGTTCATCAGACCGAGAATGTCTCCGCTCTGGAACGACGAATCCGAGACGGTGACGCCCGGAATCGTAATGGCCGAGCCGATACGGAAGACAAGAAAGATGGCGAACGTGAACATGATTCTGTTCAGGACATCTTTGTTGTGAAGTATCGCGCTGAGCTTCTTCATACTATTCGGCAACCTTTGCTACGCCGCCGGCCTTTTCGATCTTTTCCTTCGCGGAAGCGGAGAAAGCATCGGCAATGACCGTCAGCTTCTTGGTCAGTTCGCCTTCGCCTAAGACCTTGACGCCGTCCTTGGCGTCAGAGACGTATAAGCGCGCATCGACTTCGTCTCCGTCCTTGAGCGGGAGGAGTTCGATGGTCGAGAGGTTCACGACCGCGTATTCCTTGCGGCTGATGTTCTTGAAGCCGCGCTTCGGAAGACGGCGGTAGATCGGGTTCTGGCCGCCTTCGAATCCCGGACGGATGGCGCCGCCCGAACGGGCACCGGCACCCTTGACGCCGCGGGTCGAAGTCTTGCCCATGCCCGAGCCGATGCCGTGACCGACTCTCTTCGGCAGATGGGTAGAACCCTTCTTGGTTTTGAGTTCGCTAAGTTTCATAATTCGTTAATCCTCCTTCAACCGTTAGTCGGCCTTCTCTTCTTTCGGAGCGGCGGCCTTCTGTTCGGCTTCCAGCTCCTGTTTCGGAGTCTCGGACTTCAGCTGGCTGAGGCCGAGGACGGTCGCCTTGATGATGTTGAGAGAAGATCTCGAACCGTACACCTTGGAATAGACGTTCTTGATACCGGCCAATTCGAGAATGGCGCGGACAGGACCGCCGGCGACGATTCCGGTACCGGCCGGGGCCGGCTTCAGGAAGACCTTGGTCGCGCCGTATTCGCCTTCGACTTCGTGGCGAATCGAATCGTTCTTCGCAATCGGAAGGACGTGGATGTCTCTTTCAGCGCTGGCAATCGCCTTCTTGATCGCTTCAGGGACTTCGCCGGACTTCGCCAGTCCGTAGCCGTACTTGCCTTTGCCGTTGCCGACAACGACCAGAGCGGAGAACTTCATTCTCTTACCGCCCTTGACGACCTTGGTGACCTTCGAAATGCGGACGACTCTCTCTTCG
>CAYUFI010000015.1:19770-26545 GCA_964444175.1 uncultured Clostridiaceae bacterium
TTTCTCGGACCATTGAAGCGTCTGCCGCCGCGACGGTCTCCCGGACGGCGGTCGGAACGTTCTTCCGGCCGTTTTTCGGCGTTCTCGGAAGCGACAGGAGCCGGTTCCTTAGCCACAACTTTTTCTTCTTCGTTTGCCATAGAAATGTACTCCCTTTCCTTAGAACTTCAGTCCGGCCGCGCGCAGGGCTTCGGCAACCGCCTCGACTCTGCCGTGATAGACATAGCCCGAACGGTCGAAGACGACCGATTCGATGTTGAGCGCCTTCGCCTTTTCGGCTAAGGCCTCGCCGACCTTCTTGGCTCCCTCGACGTTGCCGCCGCAGTCAAGCCCCATGGACTTGGAATCCGCGGAAGCGAGGGTGACGTGCTTCGTGTCGTCGACCAGCTGAACATAGATCTGGCGGTTCGAACGGAAGACGCTGACTCTCGGACGGGAGGCCGTGCCGACGATCTTAGACTTCTGACGCAGATGACGATGTAATCTCGCTGCGTTCTTATCAATAACTTTATACATAGTTTAACACCTGCCTCCTTACTTAGCACCGGCATCCTTCTTCTTCGCCTTGGAAACGCGGAGAACGACGACTTCGCCCTTGTAGCGGATACCTTTGCCGTGGTACGGTTCCGGCTTCTTCAGGGCGCGAATCATCGCGGCCTGCTGCCCGACCTGCTGGGCATCGATGCCCTTGACGACGATCGTGACGTTGTCCGGGCAGGAAACCTCGACACCTTCCATCGGGGTCACCATGACCGGCAGAGCGTATCCGAGCTTGAGCTGGAGCTGCTTGCCCTTCATGGCGGCTTCGTAACCGACGCCCTGGATGGTCAGGGTCTTCTCGAAGCCCTTGGTGACGCCGGTCACCATATTGTTGATGATGGCGCGGGTGGTGCCGTGGATCATCTTGTTCTGAATAGAATCATCGGGACGTTTGACGATGATCTTGCCATCTTCCTGCTCAATCGTCATGCGCGTACTGAAGCTCTGGGTCAGGGTTCCCTTCGGTCCCTTGACAGTGACCGTGTCGCCCTCGACCTTGACTTCGACACCCTGGGGGATGTCGATTGGTTTTTTACCGATTCTTGACATATTGTTTTATTTCCTCTGATTACCAGACGTAGCAGAGAACTTCTCCGCCGACGTCGGCCTTTCTAGCTTCCTTGTCGGTCATGACGCCTTTGGAAGTGGTCAGGACGGCCATGCCGAGTCCGTTGAGGACTTTCGGCAGAGAGTCGACCGTCGCGTAGGCTCTTAAGCCCGGCTTGGAGATTCTCTTCAGGCCGCTGATGACTCTGGAGCCGTCCTTGCGGTAGCGTAAGACGACAACGATTTCCTTCTTGAGATCGCCTTCGACCTTCGCGGAAGCGAGATAGCCTTCGCGGACCATGATGTCGGCGATTTCCTTGTTGACAACGGAGTACGGGACGGAAGTCTTTTCAGCTTTGACGGCATTCGCGTTGCGAATGCGGGTAAGCATATCCGCAATTGTATCGTTAACCATTTTGTAAATCCTTACCCTTTCTTTACCAAGAAGACTTCTTCAGGCCAGGGATCTGGCCCTTGTACGCCATCTCGCGTAAGCAGATACGGCAGAGGCCGAACTTGCGGATGACGCCGTGGGGACGGCCGCAGCGGGAGCAGCGGTTGTACTCGCGGACCTTGAACTTCTGTTCTTTATTGCATTTAACAATCAGTGACTGTTTTGCCATGATGTTCTCCTCCTTACTTCGCAAACGGCATACCCATAGCCTTTAAGAGAGCGAACGCTTCCTTATCGGTCTTGGCGGACGTCACGATGATGATGTCCATGCCGCGTAAATGGGAAATCTTATCGTAGTCGATTTCCGGGAAGATCAGCTGTTCCTTGACGCCGAGGGCATAGTTGCCTCTGCCGTCGAAGGAAGAAGACGGGACGCCGTGGAAATCACGGACGCGCGGGAGGTCGATCGAGACCAGCTTGTCGAAGAAATCGAACATACGGAGACCGCGGAGGGTCACCTTGCACCCAATCGGAGCGCCTTCGCGGAGCTTGAAGTTCGCGATGGCCTTCTTGGCCTTGGTGACGACCGGTTTCTGTCCGGCGATGAGCGTCAGATCAGCGACCGCGTCTTCGACTTCCTTGGCATTGGAGGCGCCTTCGCCGACGCCCATGTTGATGACGATCTTTTCCAGATGAGGAACTTCCATCACCGACTTGTACCCGAATTCCTTCATCAGAGCCGGGACGATTCTTTCTTTGTAATCCACGGCGACGCGGCTTTCGATCTGCGGCTTGTGGAAACCTTTGTTATTCCATTCTGACATGTTGCTTCACTCCTTACTCCAGGACCGTGCCGGACTTCTTCGCGACGCGGACCTTCTTGCCCTTCTCGTCGACTTTGAATCCGACGCGGGTCGGCTTCTTGGTCTTCGGATCGAGCAGCATGACGTCAGAAGCGTCGATCGGCGCATAGATGTCGACGATCGAGCCGTCCGGATTGGACTGCGACGGCTTGACGTGTTTCTTCTTCTGATTCACGCCGTCGACGACAACCTTGTTCAGACGCGGGAAGGCGCGCTGTACGACGCCCTGCTTCCCTTTGTCCTTACCAGTGACGACAACGACGGTATCACCTTTTCTGATTTTCATAATGATATTCTCATTGTCCTTTCTTTATAGAACCTCGGGGGCGAGGGAGATGATCTTCATGAATCCGTCTCCGCCCTTCTCACGGAGTTCGCGGGCGACCGGTCCGAAGACACGGGTGCCTTTCGGAGTGCCGTCGTCGTTCAGCAGGACGATCGCGTTGTCGTCGAAGGCGATGGTCGAGCCATCCTTTCTCTGATACGCTTTCTTGACGCGGACGATGACACCCTTGACGACGTCACCCTTCTTGACTTTCGCATTCGGGATGGCTTTCTTGACGGCGCACATGACGATGTCGCCGACAGTGGAATTTCTTCTGTGGGATCCGCCGAGAAGACGGAAGATGCGGACGCTCTGCGCGCCGGAGTTGTCGGCGACGACGAGGTTGGTTTCATTCTGAACCATAATTACTTAGCTTCTCCCTTCTTCAGGACCTTCACGAGACGGAAGTAGACGGTCGCGGCAACGTGTCTGGTCTCTTCGATCAGGACGGTATCGCCGACCTTGGCTTCTTCGTGTTCGTCGTGGGCCTTGTACTTCTTGCGGTATTCGACTCTCTTGCCGTACTTCGGATCGTTCTTGAACGAAGCGGTTTCGACGGTGATGGTCTTGTCCATCTTATCGGAGACGACAACACCAGTGAGCTGACGTCTGTGCTGTAACTTTTCTTCTGCCATGGTATTTCTCCTCCTTACTTCGCCTGCTTAGCGGCTAACTCGCGTTCTTTCTTGACCGTTAAGCACTTGGCAATGGACTTTCTCGCGTCGCGGATCTTGGCTCCGTTGTCGAGATTACCGCTTCTCTGCTGGAAGCGGAGGGTCATTAAGTCGGCCTTGAGTTCAAGGACCTTGTCGCTTAATTCCTTATCGGACAGCTTTCTTACTTCTTCGATTTTCATTTTTTATCTGTCCTCCTCGCCTTTCTTGACGATCCTGGACTGCAGCGGAAGCTTGTAGGAAGCCTGATGGAGGGCTTCGATCATCGTCGCTTCGTCCAGACCGCCGATTTCGAACATAATCTTGTTCTTCTTGACCGGGCAAACCCAGCTGTCGATGGAACCTTTACCGGAACCCATACGGACTTCGGCCGGTTTCTTTGTCTTCCCTAAGTACGGGAAGATGCGGATGTAAGCCTTGCCGGACTTACGGGTGTATCTCGCCAGAACGATACGGCAGGCTTCAATCTGACGGTTGGTGACGTAGTTGCCGGTCGTGGCCTGCAGCCCGTATTCGCCGTACTGGACCTTCGTGCCGCCCTTGGCAAGTCCCTCGTAAGAGAGACCCTGAGGTCTTCTGTATTTAATTCTTTTCGGCTGTAACATAACTATTCTCCTTTCGGCTGAGAAGCGGATTCGGCCGGGACCGGAGCGGCTTCACTGCGCGGAGCGCGGCGGAAGTTGCGGTCGGAACGGCGTCCGTCGCGACGGAAACGGTCGGACGGCTGTCTCTTTTCGCCCGGAGCGAGCGTGTTCGAAGTGAAGTTGCTCGGCAGAGCGATCCAGACTTTGACGCCCAGACGGCCGTAGGTCGTCTTGGCTTCGGCAAAGCCGTAGTCGACTTTCTGGGAGAGGGTCTGTAAGGACAGAGTGCCTCTGCGGTAGGACTCGGAACGGGCGATTTCGGCACCGCCGATACGTCCCTTGACCATGGTCTTGCAGCCCTTGGCGTTGGAGCGCATGATGTTCTGAATCGCCTTCTTCTGGACGATACGGAACGAGGCGCGTTCCTCGAGCTGCTTCGCGATGGACTTCGCGACGAGCGTCGCGTCGAGGTTCGGATCGCGGATTTCGACGATGTTCAGCTTGACGTCGTCGACCTTCAAGAGCTTCAGGAGCTGTTCCTTCAGGGACTTGATGTTGGCACCGTCCTGTCCGATGACGACGCCAGGACGGGCGACGAAGATCGAGACGGTGATGGTGCCCTTGATTCTTTCGATGTCGATGTGGGAGAGTTCGGCAGCCTCGAGTTTCGGCTCAAGGAAGTTGCGGATTTTCATATCGACGACCAGATACTTGGAATAGTCCTTGTCGTTGGCGTACCAGCGGGAGGACCAGTCTCTGTTGATACCGATTCTTAATCCGTTCGGATTGACTTTCTGACCCATGAGTTACTTCGCTCCTTTCGCTTTGAGCACGACCGTGAGGTTGCTCATTCTCTTCATGTACGGAGAGGAAGATCCCTTGGCTCTCGGGAACATTCTCTTCAGACGCGGACCGTCGCCGACGAAGATTTCGGCGATGTAGAGGTTGGCGGCGTCCATCTTGAAGTTGTTGACCGCGTTGGCTTCCGCGGAGCGGATCGCCTTGGCGATGACTTCGACCGGGGCCTTGACGAGGTTGTCGAGAATCGCGTAGGCCTCGTCAAGATCCTTGCCGCGGACAAGGTCCGCAACGAGTCTCATCTTGCGCGGAGTGATGCGGATCCCGTCGACGAAGCATCTCGCTTCGGTGCGTAACGGTTCCTTCACTTCTTCTTTTTCAGTATTCTTTGCCATTTTCTAGAACTCCTTACTTCTTCGCGGCAGGGGCGGCAGCCGGAGCGGCGCCCGCGGCCGGTGCCGCGGCGGTATCGACGTTCGAACCGTGGCCGTGGAAGTTTCTCGTCGGAACGAATTCGCCGAGCTTGTGGCCGACCATGTCTTCGGTGATGTACACCGGAACGTGGGTCTTGCCGTTATAGACCGAGATGGTCAGTTCGACGAACTGCGGAAGAATCGTGCTTCTTCTCGACCAGGTCTTGATGATGGACTTCTTGCCGGAGGCGACCATGTCGTTGACTCTCTTCAGAAGTCTTTCTTCGCAATACGGTCCCTTTTTAATTGAACGATGCATAGTTTATCGATTCTCCTTACTTGTCATTGATTCTGCGGATCATCAGCTTCGTGGACGGCTTGGTGACCTTTCTGGTCTTGACGCCCATGGCCTTCTTACCCCACGGAGTACGAGGAGCATCGCGGCCGACAGGGCATTTACCTTCACCGCCGCCGTGCGGATGGTCGTTCGGGTTCATCGCGGAACCACGGACCGTCGGACGGAAGCCGAGATAGCGGTTCTTACCGGCCTTACCGCGGGAAACGAGGTTGAAGTCTTCGTTGGAGACGACTCCGATGCTCGCACGGCAGGTCGCTAAGACCTTTCTCATTTCGCCGGACTGCAGACGTAAGATGACGTACTTGCCGTCCTTGCCGAGGGTCTGCGCGGAAGCGCCAGCCGCTCTGCACATCTGGCCGCCCCTGCCCGGGGTCAGCTCGATGTTGTAGATCATCGTACCTTCGGGGATATCGCTGAGCGGCATGCAGTTGCCCGGCTTGAGATCCTTGTTGTGACCGGAGACGACCTTATCCCCGACCTTGAGCGCGCCCGGAGCGATGATGTAGCTCTTGGTGCCGTCCGGATAGACGAGCAAGGCGATGAACGCGTTGCGGTTCGGATCGTACTCGAGCGCCTTGACAGTAGCTTCCTGATCATCCTTGTTTCTCTTGAAATCGATGATTCTGTACTGTCTCTTGTTCCCGCCGCCGCGGTGACGGCAGGTGATATAACCCTGATTGTTGCGTCCGCCTTTGTGCGGGAGCGGAGCGAGCAGAGCTTTTTCAGGAGCTTTCTTCGTTAAGACCGAGTAATCGGTAGACGCCATGTGACGGACGCCGGCCGAAGTCGGACGATATGTTTTGATAGCCATTTCCTATTCTCCTATAATTTGCAATCTGTTCCCGATGTTACTTTGCGGCTTCCGCCTGGGCGGCAGCGGCAATCTTACCGAGATCGTAATCCTTGTTCACCTTGACGATGGCCTTCTTGAATCCGGAGACCTGTCCCGGGTGACGGTAGGACTTCTTCTGACGAGGGAGGACATTGATGATGTTCACCTTGTCGACTTTGACGTTGAAGACCGCCTGGACAGCGGATTTGACCTGGGACGCGGTAGCGTTCGGGGCGACTCTCAGGACCAGCTTGTTTTCCTTCTGGCTGAGGATCTGCGTCTTTTCGGTCACGTACGGTCCGCGGAGGATGTCGTAATCGAACGCGGTGGCCGCGCGGTACTTAAATTCCTTGAATTCCGGAGCCTTCTCCTCTTTCTTCGCCGGAGCGGCTTCTTCCTTCTTGGTTTCGGCCTTGTCTTCCGCCTTCTTGGCAGGAGCCTTCTTGGC
>CAYUFI010000015.1:26645-31875 GCA_964444175.1 uncultured Clostridiaceae bacterium
CTTCTTGGCGGCCGGCTTCTTAGCGGCAGCCTTCTTGGTCTCGGTCTTGGCTTCCGCCTTGACTTCTTCGACCTTTTCTTCCTTCACTTCTTCCGCCATAACTACTTGGCCTCCTTCTCTTCTTTGCAATCATCGCAGTCGCAGCCTTCGGCTTCCGCCTGGGCGTTGATGTCGTCGATGACCGACTTGGTGAACACGACGTTGTCCGCGTTGAGGACATCGTAGACCGAGACGTTGTCGGAAGTGACGACGTTCAGGTTCTGGATGTTCGCGGAAGCTCTTAAGAAGTTATCGTCGAATTCGTCGATAACGAAGAGCGTCTTCCCGTTCAGACCGAGGGTCTTCAGCGCAGCGGCGAAATCCTTGGTCTTCGCGGAGTCGAACTTCGCGGCTTCGACGACGGTCAGCTTTTTGGAAGCGACCTTGTCGCTTAAGACCGAAGCAAGAGCGAGATAGTGTTCCTGCTTGTTCATCTTCAGCTTGAAGTTCTGGATTCCGGTAGGGCCGAACACGACGGCGCCGCCTCTCCACAGCGGAGAACGGTGCGTGCCGACACGGGCGCGGCCGGTACCCTTCTGTTTCCACGGCTTGCGGCCGGTACCTCTCACTTCGGAGATGGTGCGGGTCTTGGCGGTGGCCTGTCTTCTGTTGGCTAAGTCGACCTTGACAGCTCTCTGAACCGCGTATTCGTTCGGCTTGACACCGAAGAGCGAGCTCAGAAGGGAGATCTTGGCGACTTCCTTGTTGGAATAATCGACGACCGGGAGTTCGATTTTCTGATTAACGATTTCCATATTTCCTTAACTCCTTACTTCGCTTCTTCCGCAGCCGGTTTCTTCTCTTCGGCCGGGGCGGCGACAGGCTGCTCGCGGACGAGGATCTTCTTGACTTCGTGCTTGAGGGCAGGAGCCTTGACGGCGGTGCGGATCTTCACGATGGACTTGTCCGGTCCAGGGACGGATCCCTTGATGAGGATGGCGTTCTTTTCCGGATAGACCGCGACGACGGTCAGATTGAGGGTCGTGCGGGTGTAGTTGCCGTGGTGGCCGGACATCGGTTTGCCCGGATGGACTCTGTTGTTGCAGCGTCCGTTGGTGGCTAACGAACCGATCTGTCTGTGATAGCCGGAACCATGGCCCTTCGGACCGATGTGCTTGTGCCATCTCTTGATGACGCCGCTATAGCCGCGTCCTTTCGAGGTGCCCGTGACATCGACGTTATCGCCCGCTTCGAATAAGGAAGCCGTGAGCGACTGACCGACTTCGAACTTGTAATCTTCGTCGCCCTTCAGTTCGAAGGTGTAGGCCTGAGGTTCGACCTTGGCCTTGTCGAAGATTCCCTGCATCGCTTTGGTAATGTTCTTTTTCTTAGGCTCATAACCGACGAGGATGGCTTCGTACCCGTCCTTCTCCACGGTTTTCTTCTGGAGAACGACGTTCGGGAGAACTTCGATGACCGAAACAGGATACTGGGTCCCGTCTTCGGCGAAGACCGAAGTCATTCCGATCTTTCTACCAATGATTGATTTCATTTCCGTGTACTCCTTTATAACTTGATCTCGATATCGACTCCGGACGGCAGATCAAGGCGCGTCAAGGTATCGATCGTGGCCTTGGTCGGGCGGACGATGTCAATCAGTCTCTTGTGAGTCCGGATTTCGAACTGTTCGCGAGAGTCCTTGTCGACGAACGGAGAACGAAGAATCGTATAGACTTGCTTCTCGGTGGGAAGCGGGATAGGGCCGACGATGGTAGCGCCGGTCTTCGTTGCGGCTTCGATGATCTTGGCGACCGACAGGTCGAGAACCTTGTGATCATAAGCCTTCAAACGAACACGGATGTTGTTTGTCTTTGCCATGCTTTTTTTCCTCCTATAAGTGTCAATGCTGGCAGCAGCCGCTCCGTGTGAATTTCTCGATAACATGACAACCCTAATGGGCGTATCGACAATCTCACACTTCAACGCGGGCCGAATTAACGGCTTTATTATTCTAAAGAACGGCCCGTCCACTGTCAACAGGAAAAACTTCTTTCGTGAAAATTTTTCAAAGGGGCTTTCACCCTTCCCTTTGAAGGGCAAAGATTGGTGTCCGGAGAGCCTATATATATTAAGGATAAAGGGCCCTGCGCCCGGTTTTCGTAAAAAAACTCACTTCGGAGGTTTCCGCCCGCCCCCGTCCGTCTTACAATAAGAGTATCTTTAGAAAGAAGAAAACATCAGCATGCAAAGAATCATCTTCGTCTGCCAAGGAAACATCTGCCGTTCCCCCGCCGCGGAAGCTCTGTTCAAAAACCGGATTCGGGCCTTGGGGAAGGAAAGCGAATTCGAAGTCTCTTCCGCCGGGCTCGAACGTTCCACCGAGGGGGAGGACATCGATCCCAGGATGGCCGCCCTGCTCGACAGGGACAAAGAGGCGCACGAACCGCACCGCGCGCACAAGATCACGATTCCCGAGTTCGTCGGGGCGGACTTGGTCGTCGCCATGGACCGCTCGAACCGCATCCTGCTCTCCCGCGCCGTGTCCGGCAAAGGGATGGAGAAAGTGCGTCTCCTGCTCGAATACGCCGGCGAAAGGGACGATCTCGAGGATCCCTACTACACCCTCGACTTCGAAACGGCCTACGCGGAATTGAAACGTGGGGTCGACGCGATGGTCAAAACGCTCGTGCACTAAAAAACGGAGGGACAGCCTCCGTTTTTCATTGGATGAATTTTCAATCCGGTTTACTTTCTCTTCGAGCGGTCCTTGCGGTTCTTGTGGTAGCTGCTGTAACCGTAGCCGTACCCGTATCCGTAGCCGTAACCGTACCCGTAGCCGTTGCCGGAATCCTCGTAGTTGTCGCACATGGTCATGCAGATGCCGATGACGTTGATGCCCTTGGAGACCATGTTGTTCAGAGCGTCGCGAACGTTCGACTTCCGTCCGACGTGCTGGGCCGTGATGAGGACGAAGCCGTCGACGTACGGAGCGACCGAGAGCGCGTCGTTGACGACCAAGACCGGCGGGGTGTCGACGACGATGTAGTCATATTCCTTCCGCGCCGAAGCGAAGATGTCGCGGATTTCCTTCGAGTCGAGGATCTTGCCCGGGAACGGGGTGTGCGAGCCCGGCGTCAGGACGTCGAAGTTCCCTTTCTTGAAGTGCTGGATCGCGTCGTGGTAATCCGGGATTTCGCCCTTGACGACGTCGACCAGGCCGAACTTGTTCTGCATGTGCAGGAAATGGTGCACGTTCGGAAGACGGAGGTCCAGGTCGACGAGGAGGACCTTCAGTCCCTTTTGGGCGTAGAGATAGGCGAGGTTGCAAGCGGTGGTTGTCTTGCCTTCGGCTTCCGCCGAGGAGGTCAATGCGAAGCAGGTGATCTTCTTTTCGACCGAGGAGAACGAGATGTTCGTCTGCAGACGGAGATAGGCGTCGGCGACGTCCGAATCCGGTTCGACCAGTTCGACGTCGTTGATACGGTGCGCCTGTTCCTTCACTTCCTTCTTTTCTTCGAGTTCAGCCATAACCTTTACTTCTCCTTCTTAGCGGCCGGTTTGAATTCATCGTCCGCTTCGTCTTCCTCGAGCTGCTTCTTGTAGTTCGGAATCATGCCGATGACCTTGAAGCCGGTGTAGCTCTCGAGTTCCTTCTTGGAATTGACGCGGGTGTTCGTGAGCTCGCGGACGATGCCGTAGATTGCTCCGACGAGCACGCCGATCAGCGCTCCGATGACGGCAATCACGACGTTGTTCGTGGACTGGTCGGTCGGATAGGTGGCCGAATCGCACCGGAGCGAGACATTCAGGGCCTTCGCAATGACCGAATCCCCGCCTTCGACGAGAGTCTTCGAATCGTTCATGACCAGATTCACGATGGTCTGGGAAAGGACGGCGTCGTCGGTCGTGGACGTGACGGTGATGAAGATGGAACCGGAAGTCGAAGAGAGCGTAGTCCGGACCGAGGCGGTATACTGCTTGGCCAAGGCGTCGACGTCATAGACCTGGTTCCCGCCTTCGTCGGTGACGAGGTTGCCCGAGCTGTCCTTCATCAGATAGTCGCTGTATCCCTGGCTCACGAGGTCCTCGCAGACCGCGTTGCGGACCTGGCTCTGCTGCATGTAGAGGCAGACGTCCGGCGTCTTCCTGTACGGATCGGTGTCGCTCCCGTCGTTCGGGGAGACCGTGACCGTGCCGGTCGATACATATTCCGGCTTCTTGATCGCCGTGCCATAAACGACGCCGGCGGCTAAGCCGACTAGAGCGCAGATGACCAGGGCAATCCAGTGTTTCCCGATCATCTTGAGGATATCCTTGAAAGTCACTCCGCTCTTGGAGCCTTCCTCTTCCTCGTCCGCGTAGGTTTCTTCAAAGTTCTCGTTGGTGTTTCTCGTCATAAATCCATCTTCCTTATCTTCCGGCAACTTTCTTTTTCATTATATGCAATCCTGGCTTTCAAATCTACCTTGAAAGGAACGCCGGCCTTCCCTGCGGAAGCAGGACAGGAGCCTGTTCGCTAAGGCTTTCGAGCCCGTAGAACAGGGACGTCGTATCCGCCCGGTTCCTCAGATACGCGTAATAGACGATTAACAGGACAATGCCGAAGACGATGCGGTAAATGCCGAATCCGACGAAGGAATTCGAACGCAGGAACTTCAAGAATCCCCTGGTGACCAGTAAAGAGATTCCGAAGGCGACCGCGCAGGCGGTTAAAAGCATCCCGATTTGGACTCCCGTGATCTTCGAGCCCGAAGCGATGAATTTTCCGCTCTGATAGAGGCTCGTTCCGACCATGACCGGAATCGCTAAGAAGAACGAGAATTCCGCCGAGCTTTCGCGGTCGATCGAGAGGATCAAGGCCATGCAGATTGTGACGCCCGAGCGCGAGGTTCCCGGAATGATCGCGAGGACTTCCGCCAGACCGATTAAAAGCGCCATCTGCGGCGTAATCCGGTTCACCGAATGGACGCGGAAGATGCCGTAAGTATCCCTCGGGGAATTGCTGATGGAAGAGATTTCCCCTTCGAGGTGGAACCTCTTCTTGTTCGCCTGGGTCTTCAGATGGAGATAGAGCTCGATGACGAGGAACAGGACGCCGTAGACAATCAGGGTGACCGAGACGGTCAGATAGTTCATCAGGTACTGATCGACGTAATCGTTCAGGATCAGCCCGAGGACGGCCGCGGGAATCGTGGCGATCAGGATGTTCGCCCAGTTCTTCCAGATGCGTTCCTTCTGTTGTTTGGTCTTG
>CAYUFI010000016.1:0-31166 GCA_964444175.1 uncultured Clostridiaceae bacterium
AGCCACCCGGTTCCAAGACGGAGCCGGGCGGTTTTATATAGGGAAGAAAATCCGGTATAAAAAAGGAAAACCGGTATATGTAACCCGGTTCCCTTATAGAAAGGAGAATCGCAAAGAAAGGGGAAAATGCAGAACCCTTTTCTCTAACCTTCTTTTTTGCTCTGGACGTGCTTCTTAATCGCGTTCCACGTCTCTTCGGAGAGATCGTGCTCGACCTTGCAGGCGTCTTCCTCGGCGGTCTTCGGATTGACCCCGAGACGCTCGAACGTGTCCGTTAAAAGGACGTGGCGCTCGTAGGTCGCTTCGGCGATCTTCTCGCCTTGTTCGGTCAGACGGATATATCCGGTCTTCTCGTCCATCTCCGCGAGTCCTTTCTCGCGCAGCTTCTTCATGGCGATGGAAACGGAAGGCTTGGAAAAGCCCATCGACTCGGCGATGTCAATCGAACGGACGTTCCCGTTCTTGATCCTCAGCATTAAGATTCTTTCCAGATAGTCCTGGCTCGATTCAACGGCGTCCGACATACTTTTCCTCTCCTTTCGTATTCCGGCGGAAATTTAATCCTTCGCGTACCTTGATTGTATTTTTTAACCCGTTTTTTTTCAACCGGAACGCATGGAGGGAACCATAACGGAATAAAAAGAAAGTATGAACTTCAGAGAGCTCGGGAGGAACAGGGCCCGCTCTTCTGTTAGTTCATACTAACTACAAACAATATAACAGAGGCGGAACCGCTTTGCAAGAAATTTTACCGGATTCTTTTTTCCGCGTGAAATCCTCGCGGGAAGTTCTAGAATAGAGACATGAAACGCACCCGTTCCGTCTTGATCTATTCGACCGTCCTGAATTCCTTATTGATCCTTCTAGAGGTATTCGGCCTCAGCGAGGTCTTTTTCCGTTATCTTCCGGGGACGGAACCATTCGAGTGGACTCTCTCTTTGACGTATTACACAAATCTTTCGAACATCCTTTTACTGATGGGGTCCGCCGGAATGCTCGTACTAGATATCAGGGAACTCCTCGGCAAGAAGAGTCCTTCTTTTCCTTACTTGCTGAAATACGTCGGGACGGTCACGACCGGCGTGACGTTCTTTACAATCTATTTCATCGCCTTCACGACCGGGGAATGGGTCTACGCGGTGAACGTGCACGGGAACATGTGGCTTCTGATGCATACGGTCTGTCCGATCCTGGGCCTTCTTTCCTTCTGTCTGGCGGATACGGCGGACAAGCTCAAAAAGACGGATTTCCTTTATCCGGTCGGATTCACTCTTCTTTATACGGGGATGGTCCTTCTCTTATTCGTGAACGGGGCGAAGGTCCCTTACGCTTCCTTCTTCGAAGGAGGGCAGGAGAGCATGACGCTCGGGGAGATCTTCCTCGCCGCTTTGCCGGACAACGTCCTCTGCGTTGTCCTTTCCATCGCGTTAATCGCGCTGAACCGGAGAGTTCTTACTAGAATAAAGAAGGAAAAGAAAGAAGGATAGAAACTATGAACCGCGAAAAAATCATCGTGCGCACGAGCGTCGTCGGAATCCTCGGGAACGTCGTCCTGGTCGTCTTCAAGGCGATCGTCGGGATCCTCTCGAATTCGGTCTCGATTGTGACGGACGCAATCAACAACCTGACGGACGCCCTCTCGTCCGTGATCACGATCATCGGGACGAAGATTTCAAACAAGAAGCCGGATCTGAAGCATCCGTACGGCTACGGCAGGATCGAGTATCTGACCTCGGTCGTAATCGCCTGCCTCGTCCTCTTCGCCGGAGTGAGCGCACTCAAGGACTCGGTCGAGCAGCTCATCACGCCGAGCTTACCTTCCTACGAGACGTATTCTTTGATCATCATCGGTGTCGCGATCGGCGTGAAGATCGCTCTGGGAATCTTCTTCCGCGTCATGGGGAAGAAGACCGCTTCCGAATCCCTGAAAGGTTCAGGGACGGACGCCCTGATGGACGCGGTTCTGTCGACGGCGACTTTGGTCGGGGCTTTGGTCGCGTATTACGCGAAAGTCAACATCGAGCCGTATCTGGGAATCGTGATCGGTTTATTCATCCTGAAGTCAGGATTCGAGATTTTGAAGGAAGGAATCTCTTCCCTGATCGGGTCGCGGGCGGACAATTCCCTGACGACGCAGTTAAAGAAGATCGTCCTGTCTTATCCGGAAGTCCGCGGGGCGTACGACATCACGTTGAACAACTACGGTCCGGAGCGCACGATCGGCAGCGTCCACATCGAAGTACGGGACGACATGACCGCCACCGAGATCCACCATCTGACCCGCTCAATCGTGCTGGACGTGTATCAGAAGATGCATATCGTCTTGACCGTCGGGATCTACGCGTCGAACACGAAGGATCCGAAGGCGAACGAGATCCATCAGTATCTGATGCAGGTCGCCGCGAAACATCCGGCGGTGATCCAGACGCACGGGTTCTATCTCGATAAGGAGAGGAAGCTCGCGATGTTCGACATCGTGACGAAGTTCGGGACGGACGCCCAGAAGGAAGGGACGGAGATTGTGCAGGCCATGAAGGAGAAGTATCCGGAATACGCCTGGGTTTTCAATGTGGATCTGGATCTGTCCGTGACGAACACCGACGAAGAAAAGAAGAAGAAGAAAAAGGAGAAATAAAGGAATGGAATTCGAATACGGGAATCCCGTGAAGGTCCTTTTCGGAAAAGAAGTTTTAGGAGAATTGTCGACGCTTTTGAACCATAAGAAAGTTCTGCTCGTGTACGGGTCGGATTCGTTGAAGAAAAGCGGGACGTACGGGAAAATCATCGAAGAACTGAAGAAGGGCGGGAACACCGTCTACGATTTCGGAGGGAATTCCGTCCCGTCGTATCGGAAGATCCTCGAAGGAATCGTCCTCGTTCAAAAAGAAGGAATCGAAGCGGTCGTCGGAGCCGGCGGATGCACCGTCATGGACATGGCGAAGATCATCGGTTTCGGCGCGGTCAATCCGGGGTTGTGGTCGTATCTGCAGCTCGATAAGGACCCGTCCGGGAAGAAGCATCTATTCACCATAGAGATTCCGACGTATCCGTCGGGCGGTTCGGAAGTCGACGCCGCGGCCGAATGCGACGACGAGGCGACCGGGAAGCACGGCTCGCTCTACGGGAGCTATCCGGACGTCGCTTTGATCAATCCGGAACTTTCCTATTCTTTGAATAAGGAAATGACGGCGTATTCGGGATTCGTCGCGTTCTGCCAGCTCTCGACCAACTACATCGGAAACGAGTCGGAGATGGTGAAGGGGATGATCGGGGAGGCCCTGAAGGAAATCCTGAAGGCGACCGAAAAGGCCATGGACGAACCGGAGGACTACGGCGCGAGATCGACGATTTCCTGGGGTTCGGTCCTTTCGACCCAGGGATTCTTATCCGCGTTCAATTATTCGAATCTCGGCGGGGCGATCTACGGGATGGAAGGCGTCGCGGAGGAATACGGTCCGATGCCGTACCGCAAGGCGATTTCCTTATATTTCCCGCGTTTCCTCGTTTTGCTCTCGAGATGGCATCCGAAAGAAATCCGCGATTACTGCGTGCGCGTTCTGGACGCCGATCCGGAACTCGACGCGGAAGAGGCGGCGAAGTTCGGGGAGAAGAAACTGATCGAATGGGGAGAGAAGCATTCCGTCAGGATGTACATCGACGATCTCGGATTCCCGTACGACGAACAGAAGCTGTATTCGCTGACCTACGCCGGGGACGAGTATTCCCATACGGATCTCTTCGAGTCGTTCAAGCGCTGCTTCCGGAAGATCGCATGAATCCGCCTTTATCCCGGTAAATCTGTTTGAAATCAGGGCGGATTCCCTAAGTGGTCTCCGTCCTTTTTCATTGAAAAGATCTCCTTGCGTGAGAACAGCGGCAAAAAAGGATTGTCCGGTCTGAACAGGAAAAAATCCGAGAAGGCTCTGCGTCAGACCGGGGATTGAATCGGACGGAAAGACGAACGGGGAACCGAGGAATCTCCTGCGCTCTTATTTTCCGGAGGAGGAGAAAGAGCCGGAAGACAAAACGGAATAGGATCAAGCCTTCTCTGTTTCTTCTTTCCGTTCGACATCGGTGTCTTTTTTCAATGATATAATGTTTCTGCTTTGGGGAGGCCTTTATGGAAGCTTCGGAGAAGACGGAAGTCTCGAAAACCGCGAAACGGAATTACGTGTTCTTATGCCTGACCGTGTTCATGCGTTTCCTCGGGGATTCCTTTTTCTACGGCTTCCTCTACCGCTACATCGCCACGAGGGAACTCGGGACGGTCGAAATGAGCTTGCTGACCGCCATGATTCCGTTCATGGCCGTCGTGGGGAACCTCCTGATTTCGAAAATCTCGACGAAATTCAGAAGCCGGAGAAGGACGATCATCGTCTACTCGATCCTCGAGCCTCTCTGCATCATGATCTTCGGATTCCGGACGGAATTCGCGTACATCCTGATTCTGGACATTATCTGCAACCTGTGCTCCAACCCGTTTTACAACACGCTGGACACGTTCATCATCCAGGTCTCGAACGACGCGAAGAAGTCCTATTCGAGCGGGCGCGTGTTCGGGACGGTCTCGTACATCTTCGGCATTCTGGTCGGAGGGTATCTGATTTCCTACATCGATTACCCGTACACGTTCCTCATCGGCGGAGCTCTGATGATGACGACGCTGATTTTCTTCTTGCAGATCCGTTTCCCATCAGAAGAGATTTCCCTGATTGAAAAGGAAGAAGGCGGGGAGAAGACGGACGAGAAGAGCCAGTGGAAGGAACTGGCGAACAAGGATTACATCCTCTTCGCCGTCGCGGCGGCCCTCATCCTCGGCTCCATCTGGGGAGGGGACAATTTCTACCAGCAGATGACCAAATCGTATTCCTCCCAGGAATACGCGATTTCGTACGACGCGGCCATCGTCGCGGAAGCGGTCGGGCACCTGATCTGTTCCCGTTTCAAATCCCTGAAGGCGCTAAAGAGAGTCCTCTATCTTTCCGCCGTGTTCCTCCTAATCCGTTACGGGATCTTTGCGATTCCGAATCTGAACAAGTACGTCTACCTCTCCGCCGAATCCCTGCGCGGATTCACGTTCTCGTTCTGCGTCGGGGCGAATCTGAACCTGCTCGGACACATCCTCTCAATGAAGTCGAGGAACAAGGGATACTTCTTATTGGTCGCCCTGGACGAACTGATCGCGGCCGTAATCAACCTCCTCGGACCGTTCGTGATGCAGCTGACGGGGAACAACTACATCTTCCCGTTCAGCGTCCTGGCCGGAAACGCCGTTGTGGCGATGATCCTCTTGAGCTTCGTGCATTTCAACCCGGAGAAAGTCGGGGAAGAACGGATATCCGCGAATAACGGAGAAGAAAGGGAAGCGGCGTAACATGGATTTCTCCGCACTTTTAAAAGAGGAAAAGAACGTCCCGTCCGAACGCCCCGTAAAGAACGCGCTCGTCATCGACGGGGAGATTTTCCGTTCGTTAAATAAGGAGCAGGCTTTGGACCGGTATATCCTGATCCGGAAGCTCGCGGATTCTCTGCAGATCCGCGTGATCTTCATGGGCATGTTCCAAGGGAAGATCTATATCGGATTGAATCCGGACCAGCTGAATTCCCTCTTCGGAACGGATTTGTTTATTTCTGAGGAGGATCTTGAGGAAGCGAAGGAACAGAAGAAAACCGGATTCGTCCCATACGCTCTTTCGGAAGGATGCGCCAAAGAGCTCGGAATCGAAGAAATCGTGTCCTTAAATCATCCTCACGGAGACGAATCCCTGAAGCAGGCGGCGAGGGATTTCATCGCGCGGACGAGCGACCCTCTGATCCGGGAATTCCTGATTTGCGCCTCTATTTCCCGTTCCGAAAAAGAAAAGAAGTAGGAATTCATGGATAAAAAGATTTTGTTCCGATGAACCGGTCTGTCCACGATTTGTAAGATACGGCGCTTTTAGCGCTGTTTTTTGATGATTCGTGTGTAAGAAAATGATAGAAATACGCTAATAAGGGAGTTTTGCACTGATTTTTGGATGTTTTTTCGGTTTCCCGTCTTTTCTTGTCAGGTTTTTCTGCTTATAATTTGATTATAAATTAAGGATATAACCTTTGCGGTCCGTCCTTAAAATCCGACTCCACCGAACATCTTATCCAGAAAGGAGGCCAATGTATGGCAAAAGAAGGAAAGAAGAAAGCGGTAGTTCCGTATTTAGTCGCCTCGGTCGTGACGTATTTCGTGTTCTGTCTGTTTTTCTGGTCGCTGCATCTCGGCGTCCGGGCCCATTACCTGGGAGCGTACAAGTATTTCTCCGATTTCGGAGGGAACTTCGGAAAGGGGAAATTGGGAGCAGCGATCGGTTACGGCACGTGCATCGCGTTCGGACTGGGACTGATTTCCTGCATCGTCGTGCTTGCCCGTAAGCACGATCGGAAGGGATTAGGTATCCTTTCCTCCTTATTCGTCATGGTCTTCAGCGTCTGGGCGGGTCTGGCCCTGACCGGAGCCAAGGAATGGATTCGCGAGATCTATCATGCCGGCGAGACCGGAAAGATGGTCATGCTCGTTTTGGTCGCCCTGTTCTTAGTCGCCTCGGTCATCTTGGGATTCGTCGCGGCTCTCCGCGCTTCGCACCCGGTCGCTGTCGCCGAGAAGACGGAAGAACCGGCCAAGGCCGAAGTTAAACCGGAAGAGAAGCCGGTTGAGGAAGAAAAGCCTGCCGAAGAACCGGTGAAGGAAGAACCGAAAGAAGAAGAGAAACCGGCCGAGGAAGAAAAGCCTGCCGAAGAACCGGTGAAAGAAGAAGAGCCGGCTAAGGAAGAGCCGAAAGAAGAGGAAAAGCCGGAAGAAAAGCCGGTTGAAGAAGCCAAGGAAGAACCTGCTCCGGCCCCTCTCGAAGAAGAGAAACCGGTAGAGGAAGTTAAACCGGAAGAGAAGCCGGTTGAAGAAGCCAAGCCGGTCATCGTCGCCGCCGGAGAAGAAGAGAAGGCCGCCCCAGTCTTCGAGAGAATCTCCTTCGCGGAACGTCTGGACCGTTCGGAAGACATCCTCAAGGACGAATATAAAGAGATTAAGAAGTACGCCCTGTCTTACGGCATCAAGTCGAGAGTCACTTCGACGGGCGATACGTTCCGTCTGCACACGGTCAAGTATCTGAAGATGATCGTCGCGGGCAAGAAGCTGAAGCTGTATTTCAAGCTCGATCCGAAGAAGTACTTAGATTCGACCATCCCGGTCGAGGATGTCTCCTCCAAGGAACTCTATAAGGAGACTCCGCTCGCCTTCAAGGTCCGTTCTCCGTTATCGGTCAAGAGAGCGAAGATGCTCATCGACGACATGATGAAGGAAGCCGGATTCACTAAGGGCGAGGAACCGGCGGACGTCGCTCTGCCGGCCGTCCCGGTCAAGGAAGAAGAACCGAAGGAAGAAGAGAAACCGGTCGAAGATGTGAAACCCGCCGAAGAAGAAAAGCCGGCGGAGGAAGCCGCTCCGGTTGCCGCTCCCGCTGTCGCGGAAGAGAAGACGGCCGACACCCGTTACTCGGGCAAGTACGAAATCTATCCGGAAGCGGGACTCTACAAGTTCCGTCTGAAGGCGTCGAACGGCGAGATCCTCTTGGTCTCCAACGGCTATGTCTCCAAGGACGGCGCCAAGGCCGGTATCGAAACCCTGAAAAAGAACATTCCGAACGGCGTCACGAACATCGTCACGGATAAGAACGGATACTCCCAGTTCCGCATCTACACCGCTAATGGCGCGCGTCTTGTGATCGCCGGCGAAATCTATTCGTCCGCGGCGTCGGCCACCTCTGCTCTCGCTTCGGTCGAGAAGTTCGCTCCGACGGACAAGATTGTCGAACTCGATTCGATCGATCCGTCCGAAGTCCGTGAATTCGTGATCGATCTTCCGGAAGCCGACAAGAAGCCGAACGGCAAGATCGAATACTTCATCGACGAAGATTCCAAGAAGTGGAAGGCGAGACTGGTCGCGTCGAACGGGGAAGTCCTGTTCGTCACGATGACCTACGCGTCCAAGCAGGGCGCTGTCTCGGGCATCGAAGCCATCAAGGCGAAGGCGAACGCCAACGCGTTCCACGTCGTCCGCGATAAGCAGAACCGTTACCAGTTCAAGCTCACGTCGGATAACGGCCAGGTCCTGGTCATGGGCGAGACGTATTCGTCCAAGGATTCCGCCTCTTCGGCGGCGGCTTCGGTCCGTTCGTTCATCAACGACGCGACCCCGGTCGATCTGACGAAGGTCGAGACGCCGGCTCCGGAAACCGCTCCGGCCGCAGCCCCTTCACCGGACGCCGACGATCAGAAGTAAGCAGACTGCGAACAGAGAAAACGGGCCGTCCTATGACCCGTTTTCTTCTTTTTTTGAAAACACAAGGAGAACGATATGGATCAAATTCTCGTTTTGGATTACGGCAGCCAGTACAACGCCCTGATTGTGCGTCGCATCGAAGATCTGGGCGTGTATTCGAAGCTGTATCCCCACACCATCACGGCGGAAGAAATCCGGAAGATTCCGGACGTCAGAGGAATCATCCTCTCCGGCGGACCGAATTCGGTCAACGATCCGGACTCGCCGAAACTCGATCCGGAAATCCTGAAACTCGGGATTCCGGTCCTGGGGATCTGCTACGGCTACCAGCTGCTTTCGTCGTTACTGGGCGGAAAGGTGTCTTCTTCCGCGTTCCACGAATACGGGAACACGGAATGCTCGTTCGACGTGAGCTGCCCTCTGTTCAAAGGAATGAAGGAACATTCCGTCGTCTACATGTCCCACGGGGACACGGTCGTCGAACTCCCATACGGAAGTAAGACGATCTGCTCTTCCGAGCACGTCAAGAACGGCGGACTCGCGTTCACGGATTCGGTTTTCGGCATCCAGTTCCATCCGGAAGTGACCAACACGGAGGAAGGAAAGAAGATTCTGGAGAACTTCGTCTTCTCCATCTGCGGGGCGGAAAAGGATTTCTCTTTGGATTCGTTCATCGACGACAAGATTGCCCAGATTCGCAAGGAAGTCGGGAAGGACAACGTCTTTTTAGGCATTTCCGGCGGGGTGGATTCGGCGGTCACCGCGGTTTTGATCCACAAGGCGATCGGAGACCAGCTGACGCCGGTCTTCATCGACCACGGCCTGCTGCGCAAGAACGAGGCCGAGGAAGTGAAGAAGATGTTCGTCGAGAAGCTCGGGATCAAGGTCGTCTCGGTCGACGCGTCCGAACTCTTCTTAAGCCGGTTAAAGGGCGTGACCGATCCGGAGACGAAGCGAAAGATCATCGGACACACGTTCATCGACGTCTTCGTCGAGGAGACGAAGAAGCTGCATAAGAATTACAAGTTCCTCGCCCAGGGGACACTCTATACGGACAAAGTGGAATCCGGACAGGGCGGAAGCTCGGCTGTCATCAAATCCCACCACAACGTCGGCGGACTTCCCGAGAAGCTCGGATTCAAACTGTTCGAGCCGCTCGACACGCTCTATAAGGACGAAGTGCGGGAAGTCGGGAAGAAGCTCGGGCTCGACCCGTCTTTCGTCGCCAGACAGCCGTTCCCGGGTCCGGGACTGGCCATCCGCGTCTTAGGCGAGATCACGCCGGAGAAGCTCGCGATGGTTCGCGAATCGGACGCCATCCTCCGCGAAGAAGTGAAGAAGGCTGGTCTGGAGAACAAAATCTGGCAGTACTTCACGGTCCTCACCCCGATCCGTTCGGTCGGCGTCATGGGCGACCAGAGGACGTATCTCTACACGGTCGCGATTCGCGCGGTCACGTCCGTCGACGGAATGACCTCGGACTTCTATCATTTCGACATGAATTTCCTCTCGAGGGTCTCGACCAGAATCGTCAACGAAGTGAAGGGGATCAACCGCGTCGTCTACGACGTCACGAGCAAACCGCCGTCCACCATCGAGTACGAATAAATTTTAAAAGCCCAGAACTCCGGCATTGATGCTTGGTTCCGGGCTTTTTTCTATGCCTGTGAGTATTTTTTTAAGTACACTTTTCAAAATTGTTCCGTCTAAGAATCTAGATTGCCGATGCTGTCACCGGTCTCAACCGGTTTCTCCCGATGCGCCTGCGGATCAAGTTCTGTCTCTTCCAACATTTTCCGGTATTCATCTGCAGCATACTGCGAAAGCTTTCCCCTCAGCCATAAGTCTCTGATCCTCTTAGACATCACGGTAGAATCCTTCCCGACGGATGAAATCTGAAAGCATGGATGGGTCTAACACCTTTACCGCTGTCAGCATGAATCAGGACTGCGCATATTTGCTTTCCGAGAACGATGCGGCGGAGAAGGAAGGCTTGATCACATTCTATCTATGCAATCCGCTTTCCGAAGTCCGGAGAGCAGATACTGCATCCGAACTGCATCACGGACAGGAAAGGTTCCGCACGCTCTGTTACGAACATCTGACCTTCACGACGATGAACGGACATCGGTCGAACGGATTCTATTTCATCCGAAGCTCTCGTAAATAAGCGGATTCCTTTCTTCAAATCCGGAAGGAGGACGGGGAAATGATTGTTAAATTGCGCTTAAAACCTCATTAAAAAGGGAAGCAACCGGAAGTTGCCGCCCTGTAAAGCAGAATCGGTGGAGGAAACCGACGTTCTTTTTTTATCGTTATGTCAGAAAGGAAGCGGACAAAATGAAAAAGAAGGACAGGGAGAAGGTAAATGGACTCGAGAAAGAGTTCCGTCACGTGTTTTTTAAGAACAACCACGGGAGGTTTATCTGGGCGATGGCTCTGAATACGGTCTATAACAGCTCGCTGAATCTCTTTGCCAGCTATCTGCTCCAGTACTTCACCGACATGGTCGGCAAGAAGTCCGATTCGCTCTTAGTGAAAGGCGGCGTCATGATGGGCGGGATGCTGGCGCTCGAACTGCTGCTCTGTCTGCTGCTTCCGAAGGCGAACGCCGTCTTTTATAAGAGGGCCGTCAGCCAGTACCGGGATCTCGCTTTTCAGAAGATGCTGAAAAAACAAATCGGATCTTTAAAAGGAAACAATGCCGTCTACGTCTCCGCCCTGACCAACGATATGACCGAGATCGAGACGAAATACCTGCAGGAACTGTTTGTCTTCTTCCCGCTGGTCGTTACGTTCGTCGGCGCCTTCGCCTTCATGCTCTGGGAGAACGCCCTGATGACGCTCGGCGCCGTCGTCCTGGGCATGATTCCGCTCCTCTTCACCCTGAATCTAGGGAAGTCCTTACCGAAGAAGGAAGAAAAAGTGTCGGTGCGTTATACGGCTTTCACGCAGGTTCTGACGGATTTCTTGTCCGGCTTCGATCTGATCAAGAACTTCCGGGCGGAAAGCCAGATGGAACGTCAGCTTTCCAACGAGAACCGAGCGCTCGAAGACAGCAAGATGAGCCGCAACGTGACGGATAAACGCATCCGGACGCTCTCGGGCTTCGCCAATTCGGTCTCCCAGTTCGGCATCATGTTTCTCGGCGCCTGGCTTTCTTACCGCTTCGAAGACATCACGCCGGGCATGGTCATCTTGTTCGTGCAGATGATGAACTACGTCTTCTATCCGATCGAGGAAGCCCCGAACTATTTCGCCGCCAGGAAAGCGACGCGTTCCCTGGCGAAGCGCCTGTCCTGCGCCCTAGAGGAAAAGTCCGCGGAAGGATATACGGGGACGGTCGCGCCACTTGAAAAAGGCATCAAATTCAGGGACGTCCGTTTCTCCTACGGCGAAAACGAAGTCCTTAAAGGAATCGATCTTTGGTTACCTCGGGGCGGAGCGTACGCGATCGTCGGGGACAGCGGCAGCGGGAAGTCGACCATCCTGAAACTCCTGATGGGACAGGAAAGGAACTATAAGGGGCACTTACTTTACGACGGGACGGAACTGAACACGGTCAAGGAAAATTCACTCTTTTCCAACATCACCCTGGTGCAGCAGGACGTCTTCCTCTTCAACAGCAGCCTGAAGTACAACCTGACCATGTTCCGCGACATCGGGGACGAAGAGATCATGAAAGCCGTCGACGCGGCCGGTCTCCGTCAGCTCGTCGGGGAAAAAGGGCTGGATTATTCCTGCGGCGTCAGCGGCAGCAATCTCTCCGGCGGGGAGAAGCAGCGCGTCGCCGTGGCGAGAAGCCTCCTTCACAAGGCGAGCGTCCTGATGCTGGACGAAGCCACTTCCGCCCTCGACCACAAGACGGCCGTCCAGGTGAACGAATCCATTCTCGGATTAAAAGGCATCACCCGCATCGTCGTGACGCACGCGATGGACGAACGCATCCTTTCCGGATACGACCGGATCTTCGTCCTGAGAAACGGGAAGATCGCCGAGCAGGGCAAGTTCGGCGAGCTCATGGAGAAGAAGGGGTACTTCTACGCCCTCTTCACCGTCCTGGAGACAAGGGAAGAGAACCGGGCTGCCGCAACAACTGGCACGTCCACCGCGCGACCAGGGGTGGAGGCCAGATGCTGATCTGCGTCGGCGGGCGCGGCTGGTATCAGGAATGGGGAAAGGAACCCGTCGAAATGACTCCGGGGACCATCGTCGAGATTCCGGCCAACGTCAAGCACTGGCACGGCGCGGCGAAGGATTCCTGGTTCTCCCATCTCGCTTTCGAAATTCCGGGAGAAAACGCTTCGAACGAGTGGCTCGAATCGGTCTCGGACGAACAGTACGTTCAGTTGAAGTAAAACGCCCTGTTTTCCGATTATATTCGAGAATTAACGGATCATTTCATCCATTATTCCGAATGACAGAAGAGGATTCCGTCCTCTTCTGTTTTTCATTTCTGAACGAATTTCCGTTTTTTATACAGAAAAGCGGAACGTCGGGATGGACGGAAGAAAGTTCAAATCCGCTTAAGGAATCCGGTGTATTAAAACATTGAGGAATTACCATATATTTCATGATTATATTTCATGATTTTTACTCCGGAAACAATACGTGAAAAAAGAAATTCCCGGTGTAAAAGACCATGTGTTGCTGTTTTCGCCCCGTTTGATGCAAACTAAAATTGGAAGAGAGACTTTACATCATGACTTTCGACGATATACGGAAGGAACTGGAAGATGATCCGAGGAATCGGCTGTATACGGAACAGGGGATTCCTCCGGTCTTTCAGGCGGATAAGAAAGCGAGGATCCTTCTAGTCGGACAGGCTCCCGGAAAGAAGGTCGAGAAGACGCTCATTCCTTTCAACGACGCTTCCGGGGAGAAACTGATGTCCTGGCTCGGAATCGATAAGAGTACGTTCTATTCGAAAAAGATCGCGATCGTCCCGATGGATTTCTATTATCCGGGAAAAGGAAAGACCGGGGATCTTCCTCCGCGGAAGTTCATAGCGGAAGAATACCATGAAAAGATTCTGTCCCTGATGAAGGTAATCCGTCTGACGGTCCTGATTGGAAAGTACGCACAGGAATTCTATCTGAAGGGAAGAACGAAGAAGAATCTGACCGAGACGGTCCGTTCGTACAGGGAGTATCTTCCGGAGTATTTCCCTCTGGTCCATCCGAGCCCGCTGAATTTCCGCTGGTTTAAGAAGAACCCCTGGTTCGAAGAGGAGAACGTCCCGGAACTGAGGAAGCTCGTCCAAGAAATCCTGAAATAAGACATTGAAAAGCGTTCCGTTGTTTTAACAACAGCTTTTTGAAATATGAAATTCTATAATGAAAACGGTAGAGACGGAAGGAGGCCCATCCCTTATGAACGAGAAATCCGGCGAAGTGTATTCCATTGCGAAAGAGAACCCTCCTCTCCCGTACTGCACGGTCTCGAAAAGCGTGCAGGAGGGAAAGAACTCCATCGTCATTTTTTCTCTCGGGGCGGATACGGATATCAGCGCGGAGACACATCCGCAGGGAAAGCTGATTCTGGCCGCGCTCGGGGATCTGAATGTCTTCTGGAAAGAAGGGAAGGAAGTGTCCTTGAAAGAAGGAGACGCCCTCATTCTGAAAGGCGGGGAGACGGCCGGGATGAAATCGAAGAGCGGATCGGTCTATACGGAAGTCTCGTTAAGAAAGGAGGATGTTATGAATCCGTCAATCAATGCAGGAGAAGTTTTTCAGTTAAAGGATCTGCTTCCGTATCAGGAAGGGAAGATCGTCAACATGGACATCGTGAAAGGGGATGGGATGAAGTTCGCTCTCCTTTCCTTCGACAAAGGGACGGGCTTATCCGAGCACGCGGCGCCGGGCGAAGCGATCGTGTTCGCCCTGGACGGAAAGGGAATCATCGGTTACGAAGGGAAGGAATATCCTATCGAAGCTGGGGAGAACTTCCATTTCGCAAAGGGCGGGAAGCACTACGTGAAGGCGGTGACGCCGTTCAAGATGGCTTTGCTTCTGACGCTCGAATAATGTAATGGTCCGTCTGTATAGAAGAATCTCTCTTGCGGAGGTTCTTTTTTCTCTGTTCAATAATGGGTGTGAGAAAAGAGGAAAAGGATATGGCGGATTTCGGGAAGGAACGGTTCGGGTTCGGCTGCATGCGTCTACCGTTAAAGGAAGACCGGGAAGTCGATATCGACGAGTTCAAGAAGATGGTCGACTTGTTCTTAAAGGAAGGATTCGTGTATTTCGATACGGCGCACGGATATCTAGACGGAAAGAGCGAGAAAGCGTTAAAGGAAGCTCTGACGAGCCGGTATCCGAGAAAGAGCTATCTCCTGACGGATAAGCTGACGGCGTCGTTCTTCGATAAGGAGGAAGATATCCGCCCTCTCTTTGAAAGCCAGCTGAAGGCGTGCGGAGTGGAGTATTTCGATTTCTATCTGATGCACGCCCAGGGAGCGGGAAACTATCCGAAGTTCAGAGCGTGCAGGGCGTATGAGACCGCGTTCGAACTGAAGAAAGAAGGGAAGATCCGCCACGTTGGTCTCTCTTTCCACGACAGGCCGGAAGTGCTGGACCGGATCTTAACGGATTATCCGGAGATCGAGGCGGTCCAGATTCAGTTCAATTACGTGGATTACGACAATCCGGCGGTACGGAGCAAAGAATGCCTCGAAGTCTGCGAGAAACACCGGAAGCCGGTCATCGTGATGGAACCGGTCAAGGGCGGGACGCTCGCGAATCTCCCGGAAGACTGCTCCGAGGTTCTCGACGGCCTGCACGGAGGAAGCGAGGCGAGTTACGCTTTGCGTTACGTCGCTTCGTTCCCGTCCGTAAAGATGATCCTTTCGGGGATGAGCAGCTTATCTCAGATGAAGGACAACCTTTCGTTCATGAAAGACGCGAAACCTTTATCCGAGAAGGAAATGGACGCAATCCGGGAAGTGAAACGGATCTTCAGGGAGAAGAAGATGATCCCGTGCACTTCCTGCCGTTACTGCACGGCCGGCTGTCCGAAACACATCCTGATTCCTGATCTCTTCGCGTGCTACAACGCGAAGAAGAATTACAGAGACTGGAATTCCAATTCGTACTATAACAAGGAACTGACCGTGAACGGACACGCCAAGGCTTCCGAATGCATCAAATGCGGACAGTGCGAACGGGTCTGTCCCCAGCACCTTCCGATCCGGAAGTTGCTCGAAGACGTCGCTAAGGAATTCGAAAAGTAAGAGATCGCGCATGCGGGACGGTTTCGGGAAGATTCCGTCCCGTTTTGAACGTCTTTTCTCCCGCCTTTTCTATTCGCTGGTATTTTCTAATTGTTAAGAAAGAGGGCTTCCGATAACGGGCTCCGCCTTTAAACGCCGCTTCCTTTTCCGCTTCGGAACAGGTGATATCCTTGACGTCTTTTCCTTCCTGCAGCCCTCCGGCGTGATCGATGTCGAGATGGGTTAAATAGACCGCCTTCCGATCCCTGACGGAGAGATTCCTTTTCGCGAACTTTTCGATTTCTTTCTTATCCTCCAATGCGTTCCTTCTTCTCATCCGTTCATTCGCATGAACGGTTAACAACATGATTCCTTTTAAAATCCGGAATGCGCGTTTGGTAAAGAAAGACGAGACGGAACGATTGCTGTAACCATTTAATTGACACCACGACCCGAATGATTGTATAGTAAGTTTCTAGATGTAATTAAAGCAATTACACCTTGCTCATCATCGGAGGATTCCTCACATGCGTTACTTTTATTCGGATATATCGAGGGGATTAAACTTAAGTGGAGAAGAGAAGATTGAAGTTTTAAGAAAGGAACTTCGGGAAGCGGACGCCGTCGTGATTGGGGCCGGCGCGGGTCTTTCGAACGCGGCGGGCCTGACGTATTCGGGAGAGCGGTTCGAAAAGTATTTCTCCGATTTCGAAGAGAAATACGGCTTCCGGGACATGTATTCGGGAGGATTCTATCCGTATCAGAGCCTGGAACAGTTCTGGGGATTCTGGTGCCGGAGCATCTGGATCAACCGGTATTCCCCCATCCCGTCGGATCTCTATACGAAGCTGTTCTCGCTCGTCAAAGACAAGGACTACTTCGTCCTGACGACGAACGTGGACCACTGTTTCCAGCGGACCGAATTCGATAAGACGAGGCTCTTCTATACCCAGGGGGATTACGGCCTGTTCCAGAGCTCGCATCCGAGAGAGGCGTCGCTTTATAAGACGTACGACAATAAGGATCTGATCCGGAAGATGGTCGAGTCGGAAGGATATACGGTCTTAGAGAACGGGGAACTGACCGTAAAGGACGGAGTCGAACTGAAGACGGAGATTCCGTTGGACCTGGTCCCGATCTGTCCGGACGACAACGAACCCATGGCGACCAACCTCCGCATCGACAATTTCTTCGTCGAGGACGAAGGATGGAACCTGGCCTCGGAACGCTACAACCGTTTCATCAAAGAACATCAGAAGCAGCACGTCCTATATCTCGAGCTCGGGGTCGGGATGAACACGCCGGTGATCATCAAGTATCCGTTCTGGAGATATACGGACGAACAGAAGAAGGCGTTCTATGTCTGCATCAACAAGGGGGAGGCGTACTGCCCGGAGGAGATCGAGAAGCGTTCTCTCTGCATCGACGGGGATATTTCCGAAATCGTCAATTCTCTGAAGACGATCTAGTCCCCAAGAGCAAAAGTTGTTTCGGAATCCGATAGAATCATAAAAGAAAGAGACTTTTAACGGATTTTTCGAGGACAGGAAAGAGAAGAGTATGAATCAGGAAGAAAGAAGGATCTATCTAATCAAGGAGCTTCAGAAAGAGATGCCCCAGTATCGGGAAGAAAGGATTCCCCGTGACGAAAAAGGCCAGAGGGATCTGTTGAGGGCTCTATTAAACGTGCGCGAACCGATGAAGGCGTCCGAGGAGTTTCTGAATGTCCAGGACGAGTATCTGAAGGAACGCGCCAAGGAAAAAGGAATCACGGACACAGAAGATCTGAAACCGGCGGGTTCGGATCCCCGCCTCTATCTCTGGCAGGGAGATATCACAACTCTGAAGTGCGACATGATCATGAACGCGGCGAACGGAGGGATGACGGGATGCTACGTTCCTCTGCACGGCTGCGAGGACAACATGGTTCATTCGTTCGCCGGAGTGCAGTTGCGTTACGACACGTATCTCCGGATGGAGGAATTGAGGAAACAGTACGGAGAAGGATACGAGCAGCCGACGGGCGTTCCGATGGTGACGGACGCTTATAATCTCCCGGCGAAATACGTCCTCCATATCGTAGGGCCTGTGGCCGGGTGGCGCCTTACGAAGAAGAACAGGGAAGATCTGGAGGCCTGCTATAAGGCCGCCCTGGACGAAGCGGACGAAAAGGGATGCGTAAGCATTGCTTTCTGCTGCCTCTCCACGGGCGTATTCCGGTTCCCGCAGGATATCGCGGCGGATATCGCCGTCCGGACGACGAAGGAATGGCTCGATTCGCACAAGGACGCATCCGTGAAGAAAGTCATCTTCAACGTCTTCAAGGACAGCGATTTGGGAATCTACAGAGAGCTTCTCGGAAAGTAAATTCCTTCGTTTGAATGGAACCTGGGAAATCGTAACGGACGTCCGATCAGGGCGTTCGTTTTAACGTTCATAAAAAAATAAATAAAAAAAGTTATATGGAAAGAAAGACAGCAAAATTCAGAAATATTTTTGAACATATTTTTCCGGAGAAGGAAAAGTCCTCTTATCCTTTGCCAAATTCGGCAGATCATCTTTTAATCCTTCCTCTTTAGGGTCCGTGAAAATTCGCGTATAAAAATCTATATGGGCAAATAGCTTATAAAATTCAGAAATATTTACGTGGATTTTTTCAGAGTAGGGAGAACAAGGCTATCTTTCGGCGATCAGATGGAACGGTTTTCCCAAGCAGCGTAAAGCGAAAAAGGCATAAATAAACTATATGGACTGATAACTGACAAAATTCAGATTTTTTAAAAAATTTTTTTGAGCATACGGTATTCCGTTTATCTTCCGTCATGTCTAAAAGCGTACTTCCGTCTCCCTTTATGGCGTCCCATAAGACATATGCATAAACAATCTATATGGCATAATCGCACATAAAATTCAGAAATTTTTTAAATCTTTTTTTACCGGGCGGCAGATATTCCGTCCCGCCGGTCATCTATCCGATATTCCGCTACGTTGACGATCCCGCCCCTCATTCTCCCTTCTGATATACTTAAAAAGAACTTTCCCAGTCCGATAGACTATGTTCTCTCCGTCCGGAACGTTCCGGACGGAGTTTTTCGTATTCCGTTCCGTTACAGAAACGAAAGTTACGATTTAATTGTAATTGTTATAGTTACAAATATAGTAAAATAATACAGGACTTCGGAAGGAGATTCGGCATGGAGACGGTAGATTACTTGAAAATCTTGGTGGAGGGCATCCACTCGACGATCGTGGCGACCCTGGATGAAAAAGGACGCCCGGTCACGCGCTGCATCGACATGATGCTGTATGACGAAAAAGGCGTGTATTTCTTAACGGCGAAAGGAAAACAGTTCTACGGTCAGCTGATGAGTCAGAAGTACGTCAGCCTGTCCGGAATCAAGGACAAGCGCTGCATCTCCCTCTCAGGGAAAGTAAAGAACATCGGGAAAGAGAAACTCGATGAAATCTTCGTAAAGAATCCCTATATGCAGGATCTCTATCCGGGAGAGACGCGTTCGGCTTTGGAAGTGTTCCGGATCTATGAGGCGGAAGGAAATTTCTTCGACATCTCGGATCCGAAGCATGTGAAAAGAGAGACGTTTGCTCTCGGTAAGGCGGAGGAACGCCCTACGGGGTATGTCATCGGTCCTATCTGCATCGGATGCGGAAAGTGCCTGAGCGTCTGTCCGCAGAAGTGCATCGATGTCACGAAGACGCCCTGCGTCATCGATCAGAACTGCTGCCTGCACTGCGGCAACTGCGTCCCGGTCTGTCAGGTTCATGCGATTTCGATGAAAAGTTTATAAATCGGGAGAAGGAGATGATTAAAGAGTATGCAGATTTCAACGAAATTCACGATCGCGATCCATATCCTGGCCGCGGTCGATTACTTCGGGAAGAATCAGAAGATCACGAGCGATTTCCTGTCTTCGAGCATCGAGACGAATCCGGTGATCATCCGGAACATCATGTCGGAACTAAAGAACGCCGGACTGATCGAGACCAAAAGAGGTCCCGGCGGAATCAGCATGACAAGAAAGCCGGAGGAAATCACGTTCTTAGATATCTATAAGGCCGTGGAGAGCAATACGGACGGGGATCTGTTCCGTTTCCACGAGAATCCGAATCCGCTCTGCCCGGTCGGAGGGAACATCCGTTCGGCTCTCTATGATAAGCTCGGGGAAGTCCAGAAGGATTTCGAGGCGAGCCTGAGAAAACATAAATTAAGCGATGTCTTATACGATCTCCGCGGGGAGATTGAGAAGAAGCAGGCGTAATCCGTCGAGAAGATTTCCGTTTAGAGAGATTTTCTCTGTTCAAGGGGAGAATCTTTTTATTTGTTGTTTTAACAACATACACATAGAGTTAGCTCTGTTAAACTAAGCCTGTCGGAAGGAGAGAGGACCATGACAAAAGAATTGGATTTAAGCAAGTCGGTGTATGCTTTGACAAAGCAGTACCCGGAACTGATCGGGATCCTGGAGAAGCTGGGATTCGAAGATATCGGAAAGAAAGGACGTCTCCTGACGGTCGGGAAGATTATGACGATTCCGAAGGGAGCGAAAATGAAAGATATCCCGATGGCGAAGGTCGTCATGACTCTGATGAACGAAGGGTTCACCTTGACCGGGAAGATGCCAGAGAACGTTCCGTTCTCCGAAGAGGAAGAAAAGAAAGAAGTCCCGCCCGCAGAGGAAGATTCTCCTAAAGCCCGTATCGAGAAGCTCAAGGCGTATTTACGGAGACTCGGGGAAGGCGAAGATCTCGAGGATGTCCAGCAGGACTTTGTGAGGGAGTTCGGAGATGTCGAAGCGTCCGAAATCATGGAAGCAGAACAGGAACTGATGGAGGAAGGGACGCCTTTAAACGAAGTTCAGAGACTCTGCGACCTGCACTCGGCTCTGTTCCACGGAGCGACGAGAGAAGAACGGATCGCGAACACCGAGAAAGAAGTGATGGCGTCCGCCTTACGGAAGCAGGAACAGGAAGAGATGGAAAAGCTTCAGAGTCAGGAAGAGTACTCCGACAAGGATCTGAAAGCCCAGGAGCTCGAAGGGGTCGTGGGGCATCCTCTCTATACGTTTACGCTGGAAAACGCCCAATTCGAGAATCTTTTAAGCGCCTATAAGGAATCGCAGGACGATTCTCTGTTACCGTCGATCCGGGAGATTTCGATCCATTACGCGAAGAAAGGGGACTTGCTCTATCCGTTATTGAAAGTCCGTTACGGGATCAGCGGTCCGTCCGAAGTCATGTGGACGGTCGACGACGAAATCCGGGACGAACTGAAAAAGCTTTCGAAGATCGAGAAGCACGATGAAATCTGGAAGGCCCGCCTCGAGAAAGTTCTGAATAGAGCCGAAGAGATGGTCTACAAGGAACAGAACATTCTGTTACCGATCTGCGCGGTGAATTTCTCGGAGGAAGACTGGTACGGGGTCTACCGGGATTCGAAAGATTACGATCCGTGCTTCGGAGTCGAGAACGAACGGTGGGAAGAGGCTGAAAAGGCTCTGTCCGATGAGAAAAAGGACGCCATTTCCGGCGAAGTCGTGCTGCCGAGCGGACATATGACCGTCGATCAGCTCACGGCGCTTCTGAATACCGTTCCGGTCGAAATCTCGTTCATCGACGACAAGGATATCAACCGTTACTTCAACGAGGGACACAAGATCTTCAAGCGTCCGATGGCCGCCATCGACCGGAAAGTCTACAACTGCCACCCTCCGAAGGTCGAACCGATGGTCCGCCAGATTCTTTCGGATTTCAAAGCCGGCAAGCGCGATGACATTTCCATCTGGATGGAAAAGAACGGGCATACCTGCCTCGTGCGCTACGTGGCCGTCCGCGACCGCGACGGAAAGTACGTCGGAACCGCGGAGTTCGTCCAGGACATGGAGTTCGCCAAGGAACATTTCCTGAAGGCCAAAGCCTAGTCCCTGAAAAGTCCGTTAAAAGTCGCCCGAATCGGATGAAACGGGCGGCCTTTTTAGTGCTGTCCTTCAAGCCACTTCTTCAGGACGGCCGCATTGTTATGCTCTGTGTCTTTCGCCCCGAAGAGGAGAGTGACGGCCCCTTGGAGGAGTTTCTCCCGGACGAGCTTCGAGAACTCGTCTTTCCGGGGATTCGATTCGAGTTCCGAGACGTATCTCTCGGAGAATTCGTCGAACTTCGTTCCGTCGTGCCCGAACCATTTCCTGAGTTCGTTCGTCGGAGCGATATCTTTGATCCAGAGATCCAGATGAGCGTTCTCTTTCTTAATTCCTCTCGGCCAGAGACGGTCGACTAAGATGCGGTATCCGTCGTCTTCCGAATAAGCTTCATAGACTCTTTTGATCTTCAGTTCATTCATGGTCATCCATCTCCTTTAACAGCGTAAATTCGTTTTTATGGTAAGTCAGCAATCCGTCGTTCCGCATCTTGGAAAGCTCGTTCGAAAGGGCGCTGCGGTCGACGGCGAGATAGTCCGCCAGCTGCTGCCGGTCGAACGGGATGGAGAAGCTCGGACTGTTATGGAAAGCCGCCTGTTCGGAAAGGTAGGAGAGCAAACGTCCCCGGATGGATTTCGGGGCGGTATGCATCATTCTCGACGAGAGGTTCAGATTCTTCTGGGCGGAGATTTCCAATAAGTTCTGAATGAGCCGGTTATGGAACGAGCAGGCGCGGGAACACACGGTCAATACGGACTTCATGTCGAAAAAGACGATTTTACTGTCTTCGGCGGCGACGACGTCGCACACCAGCTCCTTTCCGGGCACGGCGGCGTAGTTTTCTCCGAAGACCTGGCCTTTCCCGAAATGCCCGAAGATGTGGCTGTCGCCCCAGTAGAAGTTCACGAGGATGTTCACGCTTCCGGATTCGATGAGCCCGATGTCCTGAATGGTTTTTCCGGCCTCGAAGATGACTTCGTCTTTCTTGTATTGTTTTTCCCGGGCATGGAGACAAATCAGTAATACGGAGAGTTCCTTTTCGTCGATTCCTTTGAATAACGGGGTCTTCTTAAAGAAAGACAGTTCCATCGTGTTTTCTCCTTTCTTTGTTGGAAGAGCAACATTCTTCATCCCCTTTACTATAGAAAACTCGGCGTCTTCTTTCAAAGGATATGCCGGTTCCTTCTTGAAAAGAAGGAAAGGAGGAGAAACAGGAATTCCCACTTTTTTAAAGAATTAATTTTCTTTTTTTCACTCGTTGATTTAAAGGGTTGTTGTGTCTAAACTGAGGGCGGAGAAGGCCTGCATCTTGTTATCCGTTGCACTGACCGACGACGACCCTTCGTTTTTGGATACGCTGTCGTCCTATCTTGAAAAATACGCCCGCGAGCACGGTGTTTCCTTTCACATTTCCCGCTTTACGAACGGGTACGACCTTTTGGAATCGAAAGAGAGTTACGACATCGTCTTCCTCGACATCCAGATGCCGGGAATCAACGGGCTCGACCTCGCCAGGAAGCTCCGGAAGATCGACGAGAACTTCCTCCTGATCTTCATCACGCAGTTCGGAAATCTCGCCGTGAAAGGTTACGAGGTGGACGCTTTGGATTTCCTGATCAAGCCTTTGAATTACTTCGAATTCAAAGTGAAATTCGAGAAGGCCTACCGGATCTATCAGAGAAAACAAAGCGAAACGATCCTCCTCACGGACAAGGAAGGGAACGTGCACCGCATGCGTTACGGGGAAATCCGTTACATCGAAGTGAGCGGACACAACGTCCTCGTCCATACCGAAAAAGGCGTTATCGAGGTCTACGGGTCGTTAAAGAAAATCCTGTCCGAACTCGGTTCGGACAATTTCATGCAGATCAACCGGTTCTATCTTGTGAACCTCGAATTCGTCACGGAAGTGAACGTCAAGGAGAGCCTCGTCTATCTGGGGAACGAGAAGCTGCAGATCAGCCGCCGGAAGATGAAAGACATCGTCGAAGCCTTGAGCCGCCTCGCCGGAGGAAGGATTTCCTGAGATGGACTTCGGAATGCGCGTTTTGAGCGTGGTATCCGGTTTCGCCATGAATTTCCTCCTGAACGGGCTTCTTTTTGCGTTGAAGTTTCAAAAACGGGACCATTTCTCCCGGCGTTTCGTCCCGGCCGTCGTTCTCTACGCCGTCCTGCTTTTTATCTATCCGGGCGAAACGGCGTTCATGGGCTGGATGCAGATTGGATTCTTCACGTATTACTTCGTCCTTCCGTTCGTCCTGCTGATCCTGATTTACCTTTCATCCTTCCGCCTCCAGTTCCGCGACGCCTTCTATTTTGCTCTGATGGCCTGGTTCGGAGAAAACGCGGTCTCGAGCCTCTCGTGCGACCTTGCTCTTTTAAGCGGGTTCGCCATCCGTTCGTACCAGCATCTTCTGATCCGCATCGGGCTCCTCGTCCTCTTCGAGTTCTGTTTTTACTTTTTCCTCATCCGCAAGACGGAGTCTTTCTCGGTGGACGTCCATCCGAAGAACATGACGACCATCGTCATCGCGACTTTCGGACTGATTGCCCTGACCTTATTGGCCCAGCTCAAAACAAGATATCCGGAACTGAGGGAAAAAGTTCCGGCCCTGATGCTCTACACGTACTCCGGACTCCTTTCGTCGGTGTTCCTCTGTTTCATGTACTCGCTGTTCCACTCGTGGAACCTCAAGGCGGAAAAACTCGAACTCGAGAAAGTCATCGAAGACCAGGCGAAGTCCTATATCACGAGCAAGGAGACGATCGACCAGATCAACATCCGCTGCCACGACTTGTCCAAGCAGCTCGATCTCATCGATCCGGACAGCCTGCAGGAAGAAGACAGGAAGACCATCCGTTCCCTGAAGGAGAACATCCGGATTTACGGGAATCTGGTGAAGACCGGAAACGAAGCCCTCGATCTCGTTCTGGCCCGGAAAAGTCTCGCCTTGGAACAGAACGGCGTCCGTTTCTCCTGCATGGCGGACGGCTCTTTGATTTCGTTCATGTCCCCGCTCGACATTTACTCCCTGTTCGGAAACGCGCTCGACAACGCCTTCGAAGCGGTCCTGAAGGAAAAAGAAGGGGAGAGACTCATCTCCATGCGTCTATTCGCAAAAGGCGGATTCGTCTATTTCGAGATGCAGAACAACAGTTCGTTCCTCTCCTCGGACCAGACGGATTTCTCGACCACCAAGGAAGACAAGGACCACCACGGATACGGCTTGAAGGCCATCCGTTACATCACGTCGAAATACCGCGGATCGGTCTCGATCGACACGTCCGACTCGCTCTTTACGCTCTGCTGCATCCTGCCTTTGAACCAAAAAAAATAATCCGGAATTCAAATCGTTCTCTTGCCGTTCGTGACGTGAGAAAGCCCTTTCATGCTGCCCTGAAAAGGGATGGCTCATTCTTTGACTATCGTAAAAATGTCGAAAGGCTTCGTTCGTCACGAGGAAGCCGGAAAGGAAATTTCAAATGAAAAAGACAGGCGTTTTTTCCCTTCTATTGAGTGCGGGGATCTTATTCGGAGCAGCCGGCTGCTCCCATTCGGGAGAGGAGACTACTTACAAGGACTACACGGAAGGAAAGACTCCTTCCGAAGGGCTTGAATACACCCTCGCTTCGAAGATCGAAGGCGGATTCTCGTTCGCGGATTACGTGACCGGCGACGAGGACTATTACGTCGTGACGGGTATCGGGAGCTGCACGGACCAGTACGTGGTCGTCCCTTCGACGTATAACGGCGTTCCGGTCAAGGCGGTCGGGGATCAGGCGTTCACGAGCAAGAACAGCCCGAACCTGAAAGGGATCACTCTTCCGAATTCGGTCCAGGCGACCGGAAGCCTCGCGTTCCGCAACTGGGACACGTCCTACGAATACATCCACGCCAACGGGATCCGCTGCTACGGGGACGGTTCGATCACGGCGACCAAGGAGAACGTCTACGTGGCTTCTCAGCAGACCGTGTTCATCGCGACGATGGCTTTCTTCCACGGCAAGGCAGGGGCTTCGACGACTTTGTGGCTGCCGAAAACGGTGAAGACGATTCAGGCGTCGGTGTTCTTAGATACTTCCTACACCACGATCTGGTACGAAGGGAGCGAGGAGGACTGGAACAGCATTTCGTTCGATTCCGGTTCGTTCGACGCTCCGAATATGACCATCGATTACAACGTGGCTTATCCGGGAATCGATTAGTTTCTGTTTCAATGCCGGCCGTACCCGCGGAAAAATAGAGTTCCCGCGGGTACGGCTTTCTTTCGAAGAAATCTTTTTTGAAAAAGGAGAAGGAAAATGAAAAAAACGGTTCTGACGGGCGTCGCTTCGATCGGATGCCTGCTGCTGGCCTTGACGAGTGTCGGAACAAGCTTTTCCATGGAATGGGAAGGGAAGATCAACGAGACGCTCGGAATCGATAACGTGGTCGTGAAGACTCCGGAGAACGATACGTCGGATACGGCGTATTTCAAGAGCGAATTCGGGGACGGGACCATCTCGGCCAAGAACCAGCAACTCTTGCTGGACGCCTCCAAGAAGCAGTGCTACGACGAGGTCGCCGAAGGGGCGGTCCTGATGCGCAACAAAAACAGGGCCCTGCCTTTATCGTCGTCGGAACGGAACATTACGGTCTTCGGAAACAACGCGGCGAATTTCGTCTATCTGCCTTCCGGAGGCGGAGAAGGAAACGGGGTAAAAAGCGGGAACATGACGACGTTCTACGACGCGTTCGCCGACAAAGGTTTTTCCGTCAATCAGACGCTGTGGGACGCGTATACGAATTCCGGGGTCAGGCGCCATTACGACGGGGTCGATAAGACCACCGAAGACATCGGGGAGGTCCCGTTATCGTTCTACACCTCGGACATCCGGGCGTCTTTCGCGAATTACTCGGACGCCGCGGTCGTCGTCCTCTCGCGGGAATCCGGAGAAGGCGCGGACATGTGGATGAGCGACAAGGACGGCAAGAGCAAGCTCGCTCTGAGTCCGGACGAGAAAGACATGCTGAACCTGATTCAGGAAAGCGGGGTCTTTAAGAAAACCATCGTCATTGTCAATACGACGAACCAGCTGGAGCTAGGAGATTTGGACACGTACGGTATCGACGCGTGCCTATGGGTCGGTTCGGTCGGACAGTGGGGAGCGGAAGCGATTCCGGATCTTCTGACCGGAGAGGTAAATCCGTCCGGTTCCCTGCCGGATACCTGGGCCGGCAATTCCTTATCCGCCCCGGCTTGCATCAATTCCGGGACGAACACGCCGACGTATACGAATCTCGATGAAATCGGCCGGAGCGACCGCGATTCGAACAGCGCGTATTCGTACATGTCGACAGAGGTCGAAGGTATCTATGTCGGATACCGGTATTACGAGACGCGGTACGAGGACGAAGTTCTCGGACGGGGGAACGCCTCGTCGATCAAAGGCTCGAGCACCGGTTCGGCCTGGAACTACGGGGACGAAATCGTCTATCCGTACGGGCACGGGCTTTCGTATACGGATTTTACGGAGACGCTCGATTCGGTGACCGATGGCGGAAACGGGACGATGGACGTGAAGGTGACCGTGACAAATACGGGAGACGTCGCCGGCAAGAAGGCCGTCCAGCTCTACGCCCAGACGCCGTACGGGGATTATGAAAAAGAGAACGGCGTGGAGAAGAGCGCCATCCAGCTCGTGCAATTTGCTAAGACGGACTTGCTCGAACCGGGCGCAAGCCAAACTCTCGATCTGAGCGTCGACAAGTATCTTCTCGCCTCGTACGATGCGCATAAGGCGAAGACCTATATTCTTTCGGAAGGAGACTATTTCCTCGCACTCGGAAACGACGCGCACGATGCTTTGAATAACGTGCTGGCATCCAAAGGTGCGGCTTCGTTAACCGATGAGGACGGGAATTCCGTTACGGGGGATTCCGCTTTGGCCTACAAATGGAGCGAAGCGTTCGACGATCAGACGTATTCGGTCTCGCGCTACACCGGCAAGAAGGTCACGAACGTCTTTGACGACTGCGACCTGAACCATTTCTACGACGGGAACGTCGTAACGTATCTCTCAAGGAGCGACTGGGACGCCACGTATCCGACGGAACAGACGAGGGTCGCGGCGACTGCGGAGATGATCCGTCTTCTGATCGGGAACCTCTACGAGAAGCCGTCCGATTCTCCGTCTTTAAGCAAGTACCAAATCGGGGTGAATCAGAACATCTCCCTCCTGTCGTTAAAGGGAAAAGATTATGAAGACGAACTGTGGGACAAGTATCTGTCCCAGTACAGTCTCGACGAACTCGGACAGATTACGGCCGAGTCCTCGGGGACGAAACCGATCGGGAAGTATCTGGTCCCGCATCTCCGTTTCATCGACGGACCGATGGGCTTATGCGGAAAGCTTCCGTTCGGAAACGTGAACTGCACGACGTTCCCGAGCATGCCGATTCTGGCCGCGACAATGAATAAATCGTTGATGAAACGCCGCGGTGAACTGATGGGCGAGCAGGGCCTTTTCGGAGGCATGCACGTCGTGAACGGGCCGGGGCTCAATCTGCACCGCACGCCGTTCAACGGCCGTTCCTGCATCTACTTCTCGGAAGATCCGACCCTGACTTATCTTGCCGCGGAAGTCGAGAACAAAGGAATTACCTCGAAAGGCGTCTCGAGCGCCGTGAAGCATTTCGTCCTGAACGACCAGGAGTTCTACCGCCAGGGGGTCTCGGTTTTCTTCGAGGAACAAGGAATGAGAGAAATCGCTTTGCGCGCGTTCGAGTCGTCGTTGAACAATACGGACAATACGTACGGTTCGATGATGTCGTTTAACCGCATCGGATGCGTCTCGGACAACAACTGCTCCGAAATCAAGAATCTGGCCAGAGAAGAGTGGGGATACCACGGGTTCTTCCAGACCGATGCGGCGCAGCACTATTCAATCTATTACGTGACCGAACTCGCTTCCGGGACGGATCTGTTCTCGACCGATTCGACCGGACGGGGAGGGAAGGCCGTCGTGAAATACATCACCGACAACGACGACGGGGAACTCTACCTGAAACTGAAGGAAGCGGTCCACCATCTGCATTACGCCATAGCGAACGGGAACGGCATGAACGGGATTTCGCCGAACACGGTCGTGACGACTTCGACGACCTGGTGGCAGGTCACCGAGTATGTCTTAATCGGAGTCTTCGCCTTCGTCTCTCTCGGAAGCGTGACCTGGCTCGTGCTGGAGGACTTCGTTTTCTCCAAAAAGAAGAAAAAGGGAAGCCGGGAAAAGTAGGAGGAAAAGACCATGAGCTTTCTAAAGAGATTAAAGAGTAAAAGGGTCGGGTTCTACCTGCAGCTGGCCGCCCTGGTCCTGTCGCTGATTCCGTTATTCTACATCGCGAACGTCGGTTCTCCGATGAGTAAGGTGCCGGAGGAGTATTCCTCCGCCCGGCTCTTCCTGATCATCGGAATTGTCGTCGAGGCCGCTTCGCTCGTCTTCTCGTTTTACGCCCTGCCGCACGGGGAGTATCTGAAGATTCTGTCCGTGGCGTTCACGAGTCTAGCCCTTTCGTTCTTCGCGACGGGGTCGGTGCTCTCCATTATCGACAAGATTTACAACATCGTCATGTGGGGAGATTCCTCGCAGGTTCCCGCGATTTACGGGTACGGAACGCTTCTTGTACTTTCCGTCCTCTTAAATACCGCGTCCTGCTTCTTATCCGAACAGAAGGAATCTGTCTAATCCTTTCCTTGGACAGTTTCCGATAAAGCCGGTTCCCATCCCCTGATATGCTCCTTCAAAAGTAGACAGCGAATTAAATGAAAGCATGGGGTACCCCTAAGGGTGCCCCGGCCGAAAAATTCAAGTCCGCTCTTGGAGGAGCTATTCTTATGGGCAGAAAATCAGAATACACGGTTGAACAGAAACTGGAGGCGGTAGAAGATGTCCTTCTGCGCCATGGAAGCGTGAAGTCGGTATGCAGAAAGCATAAGATTTCTTCTGATGCTTTGAAATATTGGGTTGTCAAATACAAGGCACTTGGAACCGAAGGACTCATGGACACCCACCGGAATGCCAAGTACGGGACCGACATCAAGATTGAGGTTTTCTTATACCTGAAGAAAGGACACTCCGTATCCGAGGCATCCACCGCTTACCTCATACCCAGAAGCGTCATCAGGGTGTGGCTGAAGCGCTATACTTACCAAAGCAAAGGTGGTGGGTCCGGCATGGCAGGAAAAGGCGGAAAAGGTGTCAAGAAGCATTGCTACGACATCGGCACGATGGAGAAGGCGGCCAAGGAGTGCATCGAGTCCGGGTACGACTACAAAGGGGTGGCCGAGAAGTATTCGGTCAAATACGGTGCGCTTTACAGCTGGGTGAAGAAATACAGGGAGTCCGGGAGAGCCGGGCTTGTCAGGAAGAATGTCGGCAGGAAGTCCGAAAAGAGCCCGGAGCTCACCGAGGCCGAGAAACTCAGGATCGAGAACGCAAAGAAGGACGAGAAGATCAGGGAGCTTGAGGCAGTCATCGAAGTCCTCAAAAAAAAGAGGAAATCTCCCTGGATCTGGCTACAGGACGGATCAAGTACGGCAGCTAGCCGAATACCTGACCGTCAAGGAATTTCAGGGAAAATACCCCGTTTCCTGGCTTTGTCAGGCGGTGGGCGTTTCGCGTGCGTCCTATTACAAATGGGCGAACAGAAAGCCCTCAAAGAAAGAGCAGAGGATCAAGGACACAGACGAGAAGATCGTGTACCTATTCCACGGATTTGATGAGATTTACGGGTACCGGAGGATTGCGGATGAGCTGATGTCGCAGTTCCAGATCAGGGTATCGCCTAAATTCGTCCTGGGAAGGATGCAGGCGCTGCATATCCGGTCGAGAATACGCAAGAAGAAGTATCTGTACAAGCCCTGCCAGAAGACCGAGATCTACGAGAACATCCTGGCCAGGAACTTCCACGCGGATGCCAAGAACACCAAGTGGGAGACCGACGTCACCGAGTTCCATCTTCCCGACGGCACCAAGCTCTACCTCAGCGCCATCATGGACAGATACGACCATTCGATCGTCTCCTACAACATCTCGGACCACAACGACCAGGCCCTGACGCTCGACGACCTCAGGAACGCCATCGCCCTCAACCCCGGGGCGACACCGCTTCTCCATACCGACAGGGGATCGACCTACACGACCCCGACATACAACGACGTGATGAGGGAGTATGGCCTGACACACTCCATGTCCAGGGTCGGCAAATGCATAGACAACGGGCCAATGGAGGGATTCTGGGGGACGCTCAAGAGCGAGGCCTATTACGGGAAGAAGATCAGGACTTTCGGCGAGATGAAGGATGTGATCGACGGATACATGACGTTCTACAACACCAAAAGAAGGCAGGCTTCCCTCTCCCATATGACACCTTTAGAATATAGGTTATCTGGATCGGTCAGCCTGCCTTCTTAGTTTATTTAATACGAATTCTCACTGTCTACTTGACAAACACCTATTCACCCTCGGGAACCGGTCTTTTTATCTATTAAAAAGAACGTCCTGTCCGAAGGAGGGAGCGTGCCCTTCCTCCTGTACCCCGTTTCATAAAATATTTTATAATTGAAATAGATGAAAGGTTTGATAGCGTTTCTTTCTTAGAGAAGATGATTTCTATTTACATTCGGTAGTTAAGATTTGTTTGTGTAAATAGGAGGATGGTATCGGATAGGGACTTTCT
>CAYUFI010000017.1:0-24257 GCA_964444175.1 uncultured Clostridiaceae bacterium
TAGGGCGATATCGTACGCCAGCTCCGCCACGCGCAAAGCGTGCATGTAGCGCTTCTCCTTATAGAAGGATTTCACCTTCGAAGCGAAGTACAGCCCGTCTAGAGCGATCTTGCGGAATTCTTCCTTCGGAACGTCGAGGCTCTTCCCTTCCCGGATTAAGGTCGAGGAAGTCGCGATCAAAGGACAGTCTTTAAGTTCAACCACCCCGTACTTCTCCGCGTTCTCCTGAGCTAACGCCCCTGAATTCCCCGTCTCCCTTTTATAGGAGACGAACGTCACGTTCTGAGCGAGCTCTTCGATGTTCTTCCATAAGGAGAGCTTCTCGAGCTGATCCGTCCCGATGAGGAAGAAGAAGAGAGGATGTTCGTCCTGATATTCTTTCTTCAACTTCCGGACGGTGAGATACGTGTAATTCGTCTCGTCCGTATCTTCCGCGCGGGAGACGGCCATCTTCGTTTCGCCTCTAATCGCCGCTTCGATGAGCGCGATTCTTTCTTCGTAAGAAGCTAACGGCTTCTTCCACGGCGGGTTCTTCCCGACGACGAAGAGGAGCTTATCCGCCCCCAGTTCTTTCAGGGCTTCCTTGGCGAGAAGGTAATGCCCGTTATGGAACGGGTCGAACGCTCCTCCGTACAAAACGATTTTCATCAATCAAAACTAGAGCCTGGGATCGGCGTGCGCCACCGCGCGGACGCCGACTTTCGGCGGCACGTGCAGGACGATCTTCTGATTCGCGCAGGCGAACTCGATGTGTCCGAGCCCGAAGATCGAGATGCTCATGTTCCCGCTCGCCGGGACGATGATCTCCTTCACTTCGAGGTCGCTCAAGGAATGAATCTCCGAATCGAGAGGGCGGACCTGGCGCGTCAAAGCCAGCGCGTTAAAGGTCTTCTCGAGATTCGAGACCTTGACCCGGTTGATCGAAACCTCGTTCGATACTTCGAAGCGGAAATCCGTCTTCTTCCCCGAGACGACTTCGAGCACGGCGACTCCTCCCAAAAGGAACGCCTGGGACGAAGAGACCGGGTAGGAACGGACTAAGATCGGGTCGCGCGGAACGATGTACTTCCATTCCGAGCGTTCGACTTTCGAAAGCAAAGAACGGGAATTGTAGATGCCCGGGGTGTCGTACATCGACGAAGTATCATCGAGCGGAATCTCGAGGACTTCTAGACTCGTGTCCTGGACCCTCACGGACTGGATGACCCGGTTCGTCTCGTTCTTATAATGGCGTAAGAAAGCGTTGACGAGGGTCGACTTCCCGACGTAGGACTGGCCGAAGACGTAGACGTCCTTCCCGTTGCGCATCTCGGCGATTTTCTTCATGAACTCCGAGATGTGGTAATCGGTCAAAGAAGACGTGACGATCGCGTCGGCCGCCTCGATTCCCTGCTGCTCCAAGAAGCGCAATGCCTCTTCCTCGACTTCCTTATCTTCGTTCCGCTTCGGAAGGATGTCCTTCTTGTTCAGAACGACTAACAGGTTCTTCGGAAGGTACTCCTCGATCCCGTCGACATACGACGATTCAAGGTCGAAAAGATCGCAGACGTAGACGACCAAAGCGTCCTTTTCCTTCGCCTCGTTCAGGATCTTGACGAAGTCGCTGCCGAACTCCGGTGCGCCGGAATTCTCCGAGTGGCGCAAGGAATAGCAGCGGTCGCAGGTCCCTTCCTCGATGCGATTCCTCCTTCTCTCCGGAGAGATGTATCCGGGAGCGTGCGGATCGTCCGTCTGCAGGATCTGCCCGCAGTGCGAGCAGCGTCCAATGCGGATCTGACTTGTTAACGTGACGGCTTTATTCATACTTTCCCTCCTTGGTACAGACTAATCCAAACTCATTCCTAATCTTCCCTGCTTCCGGTATTTCTTCCGCAGGGCGCGGTCAAGAGGCCTTATGGCCTTCGCCGTGATGTGGTCGTGGGTGCTGATGGGTTCGGTCAGAAGCCCCTTGATGCCGGCTTTATGGGCCATCCTCATGTCGTTGATGACCTGGTCTCCGGCCAAAAGGGTCTTCTTCTTTTGAATCCCCCGGTCCTTCATGTAGCGCACGATCTTGTAAGCGAACGGCTTGTGCGCAGAGGCGATGTAGGACACGTCGAGGTAGGAAGCGAAGACCTTCACCCGTTTCGCCCGGTTGTTCGAAACGAGGATCACTTCGAGCCCTTCCTTCTTCAGCCCCTCGATATAATCATAAGTCCTTTTTTCCGGTTTCGGAACATCGTACGGGGCCAGCGTGTTGTCTAAATCGAGGAAAACGGTCGTGAACCCGAGCTCCGAAAGCTTCGAAGGCGATACGGAATAGACGGACGCGGCCCTGTAATCGGCGATGAGCGAACGCACCATTTCCCTTTCCTCCCGTTTTACTTCCCGTCCGGATCGTCCGGGTCGTCCTCGTCGAACATATCGAAGAGGCTCAGCTGCTTCTCCCCGGACTCGTCCTTCGGCGCGGCCGAAGTCACGACCGGCGGTTCCTCGACCTTCGTGTTTTCGTCGACAACCCAACCGGATTCGTGGAATCCCACGATCTCTTCCCCTTCGTTCAGCTCGAGGTTCGGACGGATCGCCGAACCCGGCATGATTGTCTCGAGAGAAGAAATGTCGATCACGATCGAGCGTTCGGAAGAATACGCCACGACCTTGGACTGGTTATCCGCGCGCAGGCGCAGCTTCATCAGTCCGACCATGTCCATCGGGGTCGACTTGAAGATCTTCACGAGCGGCTGCTTCAGGGCGAGACGCTCGGAAGAATCGACGTTCGTCGACATCAGGGCGCGCACCGCTCCGGTATTCGAAATCACTAAGAGCTTCGCGTGCTCGTCGGAAGAAAGTCCGACCATGTCGGTCAGAGGCAAATTCCCTTTGCCGAGATTCATGGCCTTGACGCCGCCAGCTCCGAGCTTCACGAGCGGGACGGAGTTCTCGTTGTAGCGCGAGACGTACCCGTTCGACTGCATTACGATCAAATCCGAATTGCCGCTGGTGACGACGGCCTTGACGAGCTCGTCGTCTTTTCCTAACGACATACAGCGCAGCGGGCGCGGAGTGAGCTTGCTCTGGCTGAAATCGGAGAAAGCCACCCTCTTGATCTTCCCCTGCCGGCTCAAAAGGTTCACGTAGAGCTTGTATTCGAAGCCTTTGACCACGAATGCCGAGACGACCTGCTCTTCCGGCTCGAGCTTCAGGAGCACGTTCAAGTGCTTCCCTTCTTCCTTCCATTTCAGGTCCGGAAGCTGGTAGATCGGCAGATACGCGTAGGTTCCGCTCGATAAGAAGAGCAGAATCCCGTCGTGGGTCGAAGCGAGCTGGAGAAGCCGAATCCCGTCGCCCGTCTTGAGCTTCGGGAGGCTATTCACCGGGTCGGCGTTATTGACCGACGCGTCGTGCGACTTCAAAGACGTCCTCTTGACGTAGCCGTCCTTAGTCAGAACGACGTAGACGTCCTCCTTGGCGAAAAGCTTCGTGACGTCGACCGCCTCGGTCTCGATCTTCGAATCGAGGATCTGGGTCTTTCTCGGGGTCGCGAATTCCTTTTTGACCGCGAGCAGGTCCTTCTTGATGCGCGAATCGCGGTAGGCCGGCTCGTTCAGGATCCGGTTCAGTTCGGCGATGTGCGCCTCGAGTTCCTTTTTTTCCTCGACGTACTGGGCGTAATCGAGCGAGGAGATGCGGTACAGGTTCAGCATGACGATGGCTTCCGCCTGATCCTCGTCGAAGCCGAACTTCTCGATGATGTTCTTCTTGGCGTCCTGCTTCCCGTTCGATTTCTTGATAACCGCAACCAGATCGTCGACGATGTCGACCGCGCGGATGAGGCCGTTCACGACGTTCAGCCTCTTGGTGTCTCTGTTGAGTTCGAAACGCGACTTGTTGGTCAGGACCTCGACCTGGTGCGCGACGTACGCGCGGATGATGTCGAGGAGGTTCATCGTCCTCGGGTGGCCCTTATCCAAGGCGAGCATGTTGGCGGCGAAGGTCGTCTTCAGCATGCCTTTGTTGCGCAGATAGTCCAGAATCGGTTTCGGGTCCTGCCCTTCCTTAATCTGGATGACGATGCGGACGTCGTCGGTCGATTCGTCGACGATCTCCGTGATGTTGTCGACCTTGTTCTGCTCGGCGAACTTGTCGAGTTGCTTGACGAACTGGGCCTTGATGACCCCGTAGGGGATCTCCGTGATGACGATCTGGTTCTTCGCTTCGTCGATTTCGGTCTTGCAGTGGATGAAGAAGGAAGCCGTCCCCGTCTCGTAGAGCGTGTCGAGCTCGTCCTTCTGGTCGATGATGCCTCCGGTCGGGAAATCCGGCCCCAGGACGAACTGGCGGAGCTCTTTGACCGTCGCGTTTTTATGTTCGATTGCGTAGACCGTCGCGTCGATGACTTCCCCTAAGTTGTGCGTCGGGATGTTCGTCACCGCGCCGACGGCGATGCCCTGCGCCCCGTTGACCAGTAAGTTCGGAAAGCGGGCCGGCAGAACGGTCGGCTCGAGCAACTCGTCGGAGAAGTTGAGCTGCATCGGGACCGTGTCCTCGTCGATGTCGGCGACCAGGAGATTCGAAATCTTCGCCAGCTTCGCCTCGGTATAACGCGAGGCGGCCGCCGGGTCGTCGTCGATCGAACCGTTGTTGCCCTGCATGACCACGAGCGGGACTTCCATCTTCCAGTCCTGGGAGAGACGGACGATCGCGTCGTAGATCGAGGCGTCGCCGTGCGGATGGTAGTTGCCCATGACGTAACCGACCGTCGTCGCGGATTTGCGCGTCGGCTTGTCGTACGTGTTCCCTTCCCGGTACATGCCGTAGATGATGCGCCGCTGGACCGGCTTCATGCCGTCGCGGACGTCCGGGATGGCGCGGTCGGTCAGGACCGCCTTGGCGTAACGGCCGAAGTCGTTCGCCATGACTTCGCTCATCGGCTGCGGATCGATGATCTGCTGGGTGAGCTGGGGTTTGCTGTTTTTCGTTTTTGCCATAGTAAGAAAACTCCCTTGAGACTAACGCTTCGCCTTGATCTGTTCGAAGTGGTCCTGGTGGTAGGAAAAATCGACGTTCGTCTCGATCCAGTCTCGGCGCTTATTCGCCTGCGACTTGTCCATGAACAGACGCACCTTGTCCTCGCATTCGGAGAAATCGTCGATGCGGACCTGGATGAGCCTCCTCGTCTTCGGGGACATGGTCGTGTAGCCGAGCTGGTCGGCGTTCATTTCGCCTAATCCCTTGTAACGCGAAAGCGTGTATGCGCCTTTGACCTGCGAACGGGCCTTATCGAGGTCCTCGTCGGTCCAGCAGTAGATTTCCTGGCCGTTCTTGGGCGCAATGCGGTATAAAGGCGGGCAGGCGATATAGAGATGCCCTTCCTCGATCAACGGTTTCATGTGTTCGAAGAAGAACGACATCAGCAGGTTCTGAATGTGGCAGCCGTCATCATCGGCATCGGTCATGATGATGATCTTGTCGTAGTGCATGTCCTTGACCTTGAAGTCCTCGTCGACCCCCGCGCCAATCGTGAAGACGATTGTGTTGAGCTCCTGGTTGTCGTAGATGTCGCCGCGCTCTTCCCCAACGACGTTCTTCGGTTTCCCTCTTAAAGGCAGAATCGCCTGGTGCTCGCGGTCGCGGCACTTCTTGGCCGAGCCGCCGGCGGAGTCGCCTTCGACGATGAACAGTTCGTTCAGTCCGTACTTCTTGCTCGAAGCCGGAGCGAGCTTTCCGGAAAGGTTCGAGGCTTCCTTATAGGCCGCCTTGCTCATCTTGCGGATCGAGTCCTTGGCTTCCTTGGCCTTCTCGCGCGCCGCCTGGGCCCTCAAGCATTTGTCGACGATGGCGTTCGCTTCCTTAGAATGTTCCTCGAGGTAATACGAAAGCGAATTCTCGACGACCGTGTCGACCGCCTGGTTCGCTTCCTTGGTCCCGAGCTGGGACTTCGTCTGACCTTCGAACTGCAGGATCTTTTCCGGTACCCACACCGAGAGGATGCAGGCGAATCCCTCGCGGATGTCGCTCCCTTCGAGCGACTGGTTCGCCTTGATGAGCTTGTGGTCGGACGCGTACTTGTTGAAGCAGACCGTCAAGGCCCTCTTCAGACCGGCGACGTGGTGACCGCCTTCGGGCGTCCTGACCCCGTTAGCGAACGAAGCGATGTTCTCTGAATAATTGTCCGCGTAGAACTGGCCGATGAGCTCGACCTTGATCGATAAGGCTTCCCCTTCGATCGCGATCGGCGCGCAGATCGGGGTCTTGCCGAAGGCGTGGGTCGTAAAATACCCTTTGATCCCGTCCTCGTAGAAGAACTCCTGCTTGCGTCCGCTCCGTTCGTCGGAGAGATGGAACGTCACGCCTTTGGTGAGGCAGGCCCGGTCGTCGAGGCTAGAAGCGATCTTCTGGTAATCGAAATTGGTGTCGTCAAAAATCGTCGGATCCGGAAGGAAGGTGACCTTCGTCCCGTTCTTATGCCCGCGCGGCAGAGGGCGGATTTCGATCTGGCTCTCCTTCTTCCCGCCGTTCTCGTAACGGATGTAATGGTCCGCTCCGTCGCGGTAGGAATCGATTTCCATGAACGAGGAAAGCGCGTTGACGACCGCGCCGCCGACCCCGTGCAGGCCGCCCGCGGTCTTGTAGTTGCTTTCGTCGAACTTGCCTCCGGCGTGCAGCGTGCGGTAGACCATGTCGAAACCCGACATCTTCTCCGTGTGGTTGTAGTCGCACGGGACGCCTCTGCCCTCGTCCTCGACGGTGACCGAGTTGTCCGCGTGGATCGTGACGTAGATGTTCTTGCCGTAACCGGCGTTCGCCTCGTCGACCGCGTTGTCGACGATTTCCCACACCAGGTGGTGCAAGCCGCTGATGTCCGTGGACCCGATGTACATGCCCGGACGTTCCCGGACAGGCTCGAGGCCCTTGAGCATTTTCAGATTATCCGCTGTATATGAACCCATAAGCTAAAATTCTTTCCTTGTGCAATCTTTATTATACCAATCGAGCCCCTTTATATCTATGAAATAAAGGCATTATACAGGTATAATAGGAGACGAATCCGAACGGAAAACAACACCTTATGAATCTGTTTCTCTTAATCCTGCTCACTTTGGGAATCGCCCTCAGCGGTTACCTCGTCGGCTCCCTCTCGTGGGCCATCATCATCACCCGCGTCTTTTTCCACATCGACTTAAGGAAAGTCGGATCCGGCAACGCCGGCGGCACCAACGTCGGGCGCGCCTTAGGGACCAAATGGGCCGTCATCACGATCCTGCTCGACATCGGAAAATGCCTCCTCCCGCTCTGGACCTGGTTCTTCGTCCTCACCTCTTCGCCTTTAGGAAGCTGGGTAAGCGCGCAGATTGGAAGCTTCCCGCTTTCTTTCTTCTACTACCTCGGAGGATTCTCCGCTTCCCTCGGCCACATCTTCCCTCTCTACTTCCGCTTCAAGGGCGGCAAGGCCGTCAGCTGCTTCGGCGGCTTCGTCCTCGGAACGAACTGGCTCTTAATGGCCGGCGGGCTCTCCGTCTTCTTGCTGACCCTCAAGGCGCATAAGCGCGTCTCGTTCTCGTCCTTATCCGGCACGGTCTTCGTCATGACCGGGGCCATCCTCCTCAGTGTCCTCTCCTACTTTTATCCGGACATGATCTCCCTCTTCTTCTGGTTCTTGCCGGGTCCGAAGTTCGACGCTTCTACCATGTACGCCTGCTACATCGTCCTCTACGGATCGGAAGTCATCTTCCTCCACCACGCCAACATCGATCGTCTCAAGCACCATAAGGAACCGGAGACCCACTTCCGCAAAAAAGGCGAGGACATCCAGCTCAACTACGATTCGGGCGAAAAGAAGTAAACCATTTAAAAATTTCAAGACAAAACCTCCTGCCGCGAAGACAGGAGGTTTTTTCGAGCGGACTTTCGGGAAACTCTTCCCTAGTTGTTCTTATTCGATTCTTCCATGGCGCGCATGACCTGACGGACCTGCGCTTCCGAAGGCTTTCTTCCCATGGAGGTGAACATCGCGCGGATCTGCTTCTCGCTGATCGGCGGGTTCTTCTTCAGCTCGCGCTTGAAGACGAAGCGAGCCAGGTAGTAACCGGCGAATAGGCCGGCAACAACGCAGGCGATGACGATGCCGGCAATCGCGCCACCGGACAGTTCGGCGAAAATCGGTAAATTCACTTAATCCTTTCCTCCTTATGAACAAAAGAAAGAGACTAAGACCTAGTCTCTTTCCGAACGTCGTTGATTAGTCGTTCGCGCGGGAATCGTATTCTCCCGTGTCGGTGCGGACGTAGATCCTGTCGCCGTTATGGATGAACATAGGGACCTTGAGCGTGTAGCCCGTCTCGACGGTCGCGTCCTTCTGCGGCTTGTTAATCGTGTCTCCGCGGACCGCGTCGGTCGTGTCGACGACCTTCATCGCGACCTTGACCGGAAGCTCGATGCCCATGATCTCGCCCTTGTAATAGGTGATGTTGACTTCGAGGTTGTCGGTTAAGAAATTCTTCTCGCGGGTCAAACGGTCGTGCGGAATCTGGACCTGGTCGAACGTTTCGTTATCCATGAAGACATAGAACGAACCATCGTCGTAGGAATAGTTCATGGTCTTCTTTTCGAGATAGGCCGTGGTGACCTTGTCGCCGCCGCCGTAGGTGACGTCCTTGATGGTGCCCGTCCGGACATCGCGGACATGGACCTTGACGACCATCTTGCGCATGGCGGTCTTGTTCTGAAGAATGTCGATGACCTGCAAAAGCGTGCCGTTGTCGTCGATGATTTCACCCGGTTTCAGATCGTTCGAAATCTTAATAGCCATAATTCAATTTCCTTTCTGTTTTTACTGCTTCGTCTTTTGCAAAGAGAAGACTATCTCTTTTCCTTGTGAAGCGTCTTCTTCCGGCAGTGCGGGCAGAACTTCTTCGCTTCCATACGGGCCGTAACATTCTTCGTGTTGCGGGTGGTGATGTAGTTTTCCGAATGGCATTCGGAGCAAACCAGGATCACTTCTTTTCTGTTGTCAGCCATATTTCTTTCTTAAGTTCCTTTCGTTAGAGTGCAAGCAACGTAATTAATATACCACCCCGCCTCTTCCCTGTCACTATTTTTTCAACGGATTTTCACAAAACCTTCGAACCTTACAAGCGCGAATGGTCAATTACCCGCAATGGACCGAATCTATTCCTACTAGATCATTCCTAATCATTTACCGGATTTCTATTCATGCCGGAATCTCCCTCGTTCCGTCCTTCCCCTCCCCTCTTTCCGAATCTGCTATACTTTTTTTGAACGGTCGAAGGATTCTGATCCGAGGTCTTCTTGGAAGAATCCTTTCGGAACGAATAGAGAACACTTATTGAATAGAAAGAAGGACAGCATGGGAAAAGAAAAGAGAATCGTCCGTGTCGGGAACAGGGAGCTCGGAGGCGACCGTCCGATCCTGATCCAGACGATGGCGGACATCAAGACCGACCGGGTCAAGGACATCCTGGCCATGGACAAGGACCTGAAGGAGCTCGGAAACGACCTTCTCCGCCTCTCCGTACTGGACATGGACGACGCGTACGCCTTCAAGGAACTTTCCGAAAACACGGATACCCCCTTAATCGCCGACGTCCATTTCAACTACAGGTTCGCCCTCTGCGCCGTCGAGAACGGCGCGAGCGCCATCCGCATCAATCCGGGCAACATCGGATCGAAAGAAAATCTCCGCCAGGTCATCGAAGCCTGCAAGGAACGCCGTGTCCCGATGCGAATCGGGGTCAACTCCGGTTCGCTCCCCTCTTCTTTCGTCTCGAAGAAAGACCAGGCCGAAGCCTACATATCCGTTATGAAGCAAACCCTGAAGGTCTTCGACGAATTCGATTACCACGACCTCGTCCTCTCGCTCAAGTCCTCGGATCCGGAAGTGACCTACGAAGCGTATAAACGCGCCGACGAGGAATTCGACAACCCTCTCCATATCGGCGTCACCGAGGCCGGGGAGGGCTATATCGGGGCCATCCGTTCCTGCGTCGGGCTCGTACCGCTCTTACGCGAAGGAATCGGAAACACAATTCGCATCTCTTTGACCGATGCGCCGCGCAACGAAGTCATCGCCGCCAAGGAACTGCTGAAGGCCATGGGTCTAAGGAAGCACGTCCCTATCCTCGTCAGTTGCCCCACCTGCGGGCGCACGCAGGTCGATTTGAAGGAAGTCGCCCTCAAAGTCGAGAAGTACCTCGAAAAGAAGAACGTCGACGTCAAGGTCGCCGTCATGGGCTGCCCGGTCAACGGTCCGGGCGAAGCGCGCGACGCCGATTTCGGACTCGCCGGAGGCGTCAATACGTTTTTGACCTTCAAGAAAGGAAAAGCGGTCGCCTCGATGAGCGAAAAAGACGCGCTGAACTGGCTCTTCAAGGAGATCGACAACTTCCGCGAAGGCGACTGATCTTCCCTTTTCGAAGGTTCGCCCCGTTTCAAAAAAATCTTATAATCCATTGAAAAAGGCCCGCTTTCGCGCGGGCCTTTCGTTTACTTAGAACGGTTCTTCTTCTTATTCGACGTATACGGGTTCGACTTGCGGACGAAGGAATAGTGCGTCCCTTCCTCCTGGTTCCGTCGATAGATGTTCCGCCTTATGACATCGTCCTTATGGCGCGACTTAACGAACGCGATCATCTTCCGTCTCTTCTTCTTGTAGTTCGGACGGACCTCGTTCGAACGCAGGGGCCTGAGCTTCTGCTTGATGAGCTTTTCGAGGACCTCGTTGTTCTTCTTCGGCATCTTGTCGATCGAAGAGAGCGTCCGTTCTTCCTTGACCGATTCGCCTTTCAGCGACAGGAAGGTGAACTTCACGCCGCGGTTCATGAGTTCCCTCGCCTTCTTCGTGTCGTCGTTGTTGTAGAAGACGTAGGAATTCCCTTCTTTGTAGAAGCGCCCGGCCCTGCCGGCGCGGTGGAAGTAATAGAGGATGTCGTAGGGCAGATCGACCGAGATGACGTCGCTGACGTCCTTGATGTCGACGCCCCTGGCCGCGATGTCGCTCGCCAGCAGCAGATGCACTTCCCCTTCCTCGAAAAGGCGATACGCCCGCTTCTGCTCGCGCTTAGGGAGTTCGCCGTAGATCACCGCGTGCGGGATCGAGGCTTTCTTCAACGCTTCGTTTAGAGGCGGGATGTCTTCTTTCTTAGAGACGAAAACAATCGTCTTATAAGGCTTCTTGGCGTTGAGGAAACGCACGAGCGCGACCGACTTCTCCGCGTGGCGGATATCCACGAGGTAATGGTGGATGTATTCCGTATTGATCTTCCCCGAGGAAAGGTCGATTGTCCGTTCCGCCCCGATATAGCGTCTGACGAGCCGGTTCAGGTGCTCGTCGACCGAGGCGCTGAAGAGCACCTTCGACCAGGACAGATTGAGCGAAAGGATTTCATTCAGCTGTTCTTCGAATCCGCCGAAGAGAATCATGTCCCCTTCGTCGATGACTAGACGGGAGGCCTACTTTAGGTTCAGATTCGGATAAGCCGCTAAGAACACGTCCGGCGTCGCGATCAAAATCTGCGCGTCGGTCTTCTTCGCTTTGTTCTCGTTCGTTAACGCCTCCTCGGAGAACGTCTTGTAGGTGTTCTTAAAGAGGTTCAGCGTCGCTTCGACCTGTTTCACCAGGATCGAAGTCGGCAGGACGATGAGGGCCTGCGTATGTTTGTTCTCGACATCGAGATGCAGCAGCAGGGGAACGATATAGGCCAGCGTCTTTCCGGAACCGGTCGGGGCTTTGATCAGCGCGGACTGATTCTTATCGAGATACGGGAAAGCCTGTTCCTGAACCGGCGAAGCGTCGGTGAAACCGTTCTGTTCCAGGACGGAAACCAGTTTTCCGTCGCGAATCAGTTCTGAAAACTTCATGTTACTTGGATTCCTTTTCCTTCACTTCGATGCCGAGGATATCCGTATTTTCTTTCGGAACATACGACGGCGCGGAGCACATCACGTCGGCCGCCTGCAGGTTCTTCGGGAACGCGACCACGTCGCGGATGTTGTCCGTGGCGCAGAGAATCATCGAAAGACGCTCGACGCCGATGGCGAATCCGCCGTGCGGCGGGGTTCCAAAATCGAACGCGTGGACGAAGAAGCCGAAACGCTCCTTGATGGCGTTATCGTCGAGTCCGAGCAGTTCGAAGACCTTCTTCTGCAGGTTCCCGTCGAAGATTCTGAGCGAACCGGACGAGAGCTCATAGCCGTTCATGACCGTGTCGTAGGCGTAGGACAGGACCTTCGTCGGGTCGGTATCGAGATACTTCAGATCCTCGTCTCTCGGGCGCGTGAACGGGTTCGAGAGGGATTCGTAATGGCCGTCGTCTTCCCTTTCGAAAAGCGGCCAGTCGAGGACGAACAAAGGCTTATAGACGTGCGGATCGGTGAGGCCGAGCTCCTTGCCGTAATACGAACGGATGGCGCCTAAGGCCACGGCAATCTTGTCGTTCGATTCGTCGGCTCCGACGATGAGGAGGTCGTTCTCTTCGGCCTGAACCCTCTTGGCGAGTTCATCGAGCGTTTCCTTCTTGAAGTACTTAGCGAGGGAGGAAGCGAAAACCCCTCCTTCGAACTTGAAGAACGCGACGCCGTGGACGCGGAACTTCTTAGCCAGATCGTTCAGCTGGTCCATCTTCTTGCGCGAAGTCTCCTTAGCGACGTTCTTGACGAGCAGGCACTTGACCGCCTTCCCGTGATAGGCTTCGAATCCTTCGTTCCCGAGCAAGTCGGTCACGTCATTCAAAAGCATGCCGAAACGCATGTCCGGCTTATCCGAGCCGTAGAGGTTGATCGCGTCGGCGTAGGAGAGGCGCGCGAACTTCGGCAGGGTGACGTCCAGAACGTCCTTGAAGACCTTGTCGAGCAGTCCTTCGATGACTCCGAGGACATCCTCGCGGTCCACGAACGACATCTCGCAGTCGATCTGCGTAAATTCCGGCTGGCGGTCGGCGCGCAGATCCTCGTCGCGGTAGCAGCGCGCAATCTGGTAGTAGCGGTCCATGCCGCCGATCATCAGAAGCTGCTTGAAGATCTGCGGGGACTGCGGAAGGGCGTAGAATTCGCCCGGGAACGTGCGCGAAGGGACCAAATAGTCTCTGGCGCCTTCCGGCGTGGATTTAATCAAAGTCGGGGTTTCGACCTCGACGAACGAATGGGCGTCCATGAACTCGTGGACCGAGCGAATCGCCTTCGCGCGGATCATCAGGTTCTTCTGCAGGCACGGACGGCGCAAATCAAGATAGCGCTCCTTGAGGCGCGTATCTTCCAAAGCGTCCGTCTTATCCGCGATGATGAACGGAGTCAGCTGCGACTCGGCGAACACGCGGATTTCCGAAGCGAGGACTTCGATGTCCCCGGTCGGAAGGTTCGGGTTCTTATCCTGGCGGACAGCGACCTTCCCTTTGACCTGGATGCAGTATTCGTTCTTGAGCGGAGTCTTTTCGAAAAGAGACGGATCGATCTTGATCTGGGTGATGCCGTAACGGTCGCGCAGATCGACGAAAACGAGCGAGCCGAGGTTTCTGACCTTGCTGACCCAGCCGGTGAGGACGACTTCGCTTCCGGCGTCCTTTTCCCTTAATTCGCCGTCATTCTTGGTACGTAACATACGAATGGTTTCCTTCTTTCTACTTTTCGAGATCAGAGAGGACCGAACCGACGTCTTTAGCGTCGTAAGCGGTCTGGCTGCGCTCCTTCAAATCTTTCACGAGCACCTTGCCCGGATTATAATCGTCGAAGATCAGGGCTTTCTTAGCTCCCTTGCGGTCGGCCATCTTGAGGGCTCCGGAAATCGCCTTCGAATACGAAGGCTCGGTGACGCTCTTCCCTAAAGATCTTAGCGCGTCGGCCAGTAAGACCGGCAGCAGGTCCTTCTCCTTCCTTAAATCGATCACGAAGTAATCGATGGAAGGCTTATTTTCCTTCAGGTAAGCCTGTTTTTCCTCGTCGCTCAGCGAGAGGAACAGGCGTTCCATTCCGTAGGAGAACCCGATGCCTTCGAAGTCCGGTCCGCCGATTTCGCTCATCAGCTTCCCGTACTGTCCGCCTCCGCCGAGAGCCCCTAAATCGAGGTGGTTGGCGTCGTAGAGCTCGAAGACGAGCCCCGTGTAGTAATCGAGGCCGCGCACGAGCTTCGGATCGACTTCGTAAGGAATCTTCAGTGCGTCGAGGGCCGCTAAGATCTTCTCCCTGGCCTTCTTGTCCTCCTCGACCAGGTAGTCCTGGATCAGAGGGGCGCTCTTATTGATTTCGATGTCCTCGGGGACCTTGCAGTCGAGGATGCGCAGGACGTTCTGCGTGTAGCGGCGCTTGCAGTCCTCGCACATCGATCCGACCTTTTCGGCGTAGAAGTCCTTGAGGGCCTTCTTGTAATTTTCGCGCGAAGCGAACGAACCGAGGTAGTTGAGCTTCAGAAGCAGCGGGCGCTTCAGGACCTTGCCGGCTCCCCGGTAGAAGAGGAGGAGGCAGTCGAGCGCGGTGCTTAAATCGATCCTGTTATCGAGGAACTCGACCCCGAACTGCGACAGCTGGCGCAACCGCCCTTTCTGCGGGCGCTCGAAGCGGAACACCGGGCCGCAGTAATAGAACTTCAGCGGCAGATCCGGCGAGGAATATAGCTTGTTCTCGATGGCCGCCCGGTTCACCCCGGCGGTAAACTCCGGACGCAGCACGTAATCGTGCTCGCCCTTGACGTCGAGGCCGAACATCTCTTTGGAAACGATGTCGCTCGATTCGCCGACCCCACGGACGAACAGCTTCTTCTCTTCGAAAGAAGGAACGTCGATCGGTTCGGCGCCGACTTTCTCGCATTCGGCCGCGAGAGAGGCCTTCAAAGCATCGTAAACGCGCTTGCTGTCCCCGATCCAGTCGAGGGTGCCGCGCGGTTTGAGTAAACGTTCTGCCATTCTTCTATACTCCCATCTAAGATTTTAAATCACGTCTAATTCATCCGTCTCGCGACGGACTGTACTAATTTTACACCTTCCAAAGCCTTCATGAGTTTGGAAAGCATGTCGGCGTCGCTCACTTTCACGGTCGCGAGGATCGTGCAGACGGACGTCGACGAATTCACCTTGGCGCTGACGTTCACCAGATCCGCCGCGTTCGACGAGATCGCGTTCATCACGTCGACCAATAACCCGTTGCGGTCGCTGGCGGTGATCGTCAGGTCGACCGGATACTTCTTCGACTTGTCGAGGTTCGGGTTCCAGACGACTTCCACGAGTCGCGAGTCCTCGTTGCGGATGTTCGGGCAGTCCCTCCGGTGGACCTTGATACCCCTTCCCTTGGAGACGTAGCCGACGATTTCGTCGCCCGGGATCGGGCGGCAGCAGTTGGCCAAGGAAATCATCGCCGTGTCCCCGTTCGGGAGCAGGACGGCGTCCTCGACGTCGGCCTTCTTGGCGGAATTCTTCTTCATCTCCTCGGCGTACTGCGCCTGGCGCAGGTCGGCGGCCGACGAGAGGTTCAAAAAGTCGAACACTTCGCCCGGGAGGATGTTCCGGTTGAAGATTTTCAGATAGAGTTCGTTGACGTCGTTCACCTTGAAGTTCGCGAACACCTTCGGATCGTCCATGAGCCGGTCGATCGGCACGTTCGTGAGTTTCCGTTCACGCAACGCGTCGTGCAGGCTCTGCCTCCCTTTTTCAATCTGTTCGTTGCGGATGAACTCGTCGTTCTGCTTGGCCAGGTACTTGCGGATATGGGCCTTGGCGAAGCTCGAACCGGCGATCTGGAGCCACTGGGCGTTCGGCGAAGCGTCCTTCTTCGTGATGGCTTCGACCATGTCTCCGGTGCGGAGCTTAGTCGAAAGCGGGACGAGCCTCCCGTTCACCTTCGCCCCGGCGAGGGTGTTCCCCACGTCGGTATGGATCTTGTAGGCGAAGTCAATCGGGGTGGCGCCTTTAGGGAGATCGATGACTTTCCCTTTCGGGGTGAACACGTACACGTTCGCCTCGAAAACGTCCTGTTTCAGCTGGTTTTCGTATTCTTTGGCCGAGACGTTGCTGGTGCGGTCCATCTCTGTCATGTTGACGAAATCCTTGAACCAGTGGAGCTGTTCCTCAATGTCGTGCTGTTCCTGCTTGGGATCGTAGGACGTCCCTTCCTTGTAGCGCCAGTGCGCCGCGACGCCGCCTTCGGCGATTTCATCCATCTCCCTCGTGCGGATTTGGATTTCGAAGGCGTTCCCGTCGCCGGAAAGAATCGTCGTGTGCAGCGACTGGTACATGTTCGGCTTGGGCATCGCAATGTAGTCCTTGAAGCGGCCCGGAACCGGGATGAACTGAGAATGGATGTACCCGAGGATCTCGTAGCAGTTCGTCTCCGTCTCCGTGATGATGCGCAGGGCGAGGATGTCGTAGATTTCCTCGAACTTCTTGTGCTTCAGATACATCTTCCGGTAGATCGAGTAGATCGACTTGATGCGGGCCGAGACTTCGAACGGGATGTTCGCCTTGGACAGGATATCGACGACCTTGGCCTTGATGCGCTCTAAAGACGCGTTGAGGTTGATGTTCAGTTCCTCGACCTTCTTCTCGATGGCCGCGTACTTCTCCGGTTCGGAATAGTACAGGGCCAGGTCCTGCATCTCGCTCATGACCGAGTTCAAACCGAGACGGTGGGCAATCGGGACGTAGACGTCGAGGGTCTCCTTGGAAATGCGGATTTGTTTCTCGCGCGGCTGGAACTGCAGCGTCCGCATGTTGTGCAGGCGGTCCGCCAGCTTGATGATGATGACGCGGATGTCCGCCGCCATCGCTAAGAAGATCTTCCTATGGTCCTCGGCCTGGAAGTCCGAATTGTGGAAATCCGAAAGGCGGGTGATCTTGGTCAGTCCCTCCACGAGGAAAGCGACCTCTTCCCCGAAGGTCGAGGCGATTTCTTCCCTGGTGGTCCCGGTGTCCTCGATGGTGTCGTGCAGAAGGCCGGCCATGATCGTGACCGGGGACGTCTGCATGCACGCCAAAATCATCGCGACGCCTAGACAATGCGTGATGTAGGGATCCCCCGACTTGCGGAACTGGCCTTCGTGCTTCTTTTCGGCGAACTCGTAGGCCTTTTTGATCCGCTCCCGGTCGGCGGGATTGGTGATATACGTCGAGTACTGTTTTTCCAGTTCTTCGAACGTTACGATTTCATTCTTGATCTGCATATAAGCTCAAAACGGGAAGCTCCCAGCTTCCCGTACGGAAAGGAAATTGACGGTCTAGTGCGGGAACTTGATGAGCGAGACGTAAGGAATGTCCTTGAATTCCTCTTTGCCCTTTAAGTCCGTCAGTTCGATGAGCGTGGCCGCTCCGACGACTTTCGCCCCGGCTTCCTCGAGCAGTTCCTTGACCGCCTTCAGCGTTCCGCCGGTCGCGAGCAGGTCGTCGACGAGGACGACTTTGGTCCCCTTCTTGATGACGCCTTTCTTGATTTCAATCGTTGCGGTATTGTATTCGAGCGTGTAGGTCTTCGAAATGACCCCGCCCGGCAGTTTGCCCTTCTTGCGCGCCATGACGAATCCGACGCCGGCGCTATAGGCCACAGGAGCCCCGACGACGAAGCCGCGGGATTCCGGACCGACGACGATGTCGGCTCCCCATTCCTTCACCTTTGCGGCGAGTTCGTCCGTCGCTTCCTTGAAGGCCTTCGGATCGGCCAACAGAGGAGTGATGTCCTTAAACGAGATCCCCGCCTTCGGGAATCCTTCCGTCACGCCGATATACGAACTGAAATCCATAATGAGTTTCCCCTTTCCCTTGAAAACAGAAATCATTATATCATATTTATCTTTCTTGAACAGGGCCTGTCCTGCGCCCAAAGAAAGCAAATGCCTAGGAGGAAAACTCCTCTTTCGGGTATAATAAGGCCGTGATCAAGCTCATCCAGCCCATCGGATTCTGCTACGGCGTCAGGAATTCGATCAAGAAGGCAAAAGAGGAACGCCGGGACTCTCCCAAAAGGAAGATCGTCTTTTTGCATCCGATCGTGCATAACCGGAAGACCCACGAAGAACTTTTGAAGGAAGTTCACGGCGAGGACTACGACCCGTCAGCGGATCCTAAGATCTACGACAACGCCGTCATCGTCACGTCCGCCCACGGCTCCACCGCCGAGGAAAAGCGCCTCGTCCATTATCTTAAAGGCGAGCTGTTGGACTGCACCTGCCCGTTTTTAATCACCGCCAAGAAGACCATGAAGGCGTACCTAGAAGAGGGTTACGACGTCTACTTCGTCGGGAACGAGAAACACGCCGAGACCCTGAGCGTCCTTTCCAGCGACCCGAGGATCATCTACATCCCGACCTCGAAGGCCCTCTCCTTCGATTTCAAATCCATCAGGGAAGGGGCGAAAATCGCCGTCTTCCCGCAGAGCACGCTGTCCCGAACCGTCTATGAGAGCTTTTTAAGCTCCTTAAGGAAGAGCGTCAACGTCAGCTCACTCAAGATCTTCCCGCTCTGCCACGAATGCGCCAACCGCTGGGACGCCGCGCTGAAGATCCCGCCCGAGGAGCGTTTCTCCTTCTTCGTCATCGGGGACCCCACGAGCTCGAACGCCCGCGAATTCGTTAATCTCGTCTCGAGGAACTACCCGAACATGAAGGTTTTTCTGACCTCCGACGCGGACGAACTCGCGCTCCAGATGAAGGAAATCGACTTCCGCGACAACGTCTATCTCGCTTCGGCCACCTCGGCTTCCGCCGACCAGGTCCGCGCAGTCTATAAACGCCTGAAGAAAGAAAACCGGAAGCAACGTTTTCTCCGTTTCTTAAGGGTCCTTAGCTTCCATAAATCCTAGAATTCCTTCAAGGCCTTCTCGTATAAGGCGAGCCGTTCCTTTACTTCGGGGACGGCTCCTTTTTCTTCCTGATCGAGTTCTCTATAAATCCGGACCTGTCTTTTGAGGAATTCCTTTAAGACCGGATCCTTCTCTTCGAGGGCCTTCGTCCCGAAAACGCCGCCGAACTCCCCTAATTCCTCGTCTCCTTTTTCGTACGCGCAGAGAGGATAGACGTGCCCGTGTTCCTCGACGTATTTCTCCTGAAGGAGCCTATATCCGAGTCGGTTCATCCCCGTAAAAAAGAGTTCCCTCTGCGACTGAGGTTCGAGCACGAGCCTTTTTACGCCGAAAAGTCCTTCTTTTCCTTCCGACAGGATCTGGAGGATCGTCTCCCCGCCCATCCCGGCGATGACAATCTCTTCGACCTCATGCCCTTTTAAGGCTTTTAAACCGTCCCCCTTTAGAGGGACGACCTTCTTCCCTTCTTCGTAGGAAATAAGCCCCTGTAGCATCCTTTTATACGGTCCGTCCCCTTTTTCGGAGGCGTAGACCACCCCTCCATATCCCTTCTGAATCAAACCCAGCGAAAAAAGCGCGTGATCCGCCCCGACATCGAGAATCGACGCGCAAGAAAAATCGACGAAATCGTAAAGCGCCAGAAGGCGCTTCGAGAGCCTGCTAGTTATGCTGTTCACGGTACTCCAGAATCGCTTTCTTCATCTTCGCGAAGGCACGGTTGCGAATCTGTCTCGCCCGTTCGCGGGAGAACCCGTATTCCTTGGCAATATCCTCGAGGCTCTTCTTGGGGATGTTTTCCCAGCCGTTATTGGCCAAGACGATGTATCTCTCGCGCTCGTCGAGGGCTTTTAAGCCCGCCTCGATCTCCTCGCGGTTGAAGTTTTCCTGCTCGTCGTCCTCGTTTTCCCCGTTCTCGTAGGAAGTCGCCGAGGCGATGTCCCCCAAAGTCAGAGGCGAATCGTCGTCCTTGTTCCCGACCTGCTGCTCGTAGGAATCGACGGTCGAAGGATAGGAAAGGTATTCCTCGACCTTTTTCGCCGAGTATTTCCCTTTTAGAGCCTTCGAAATCTCTTCCCCGGTCGGTTCACGTTCGAGCTTCTTCTTCAGATCCTGCTGGGTCTTCTTAATCTCCGCGATCTTGTCGCGCGCCGCTTCCGAATACGAGATCTTTGAATAGGCCGTCATGCCGCGCTTAATCATCGCCTCGATCCAGTAGCACGCGTACGTCGAAAAACGGAACCCCTTCGAGTAATCGAAGCGGTCCACGGCCGTGATCAGGCCTTCGTTCCCGCAGGAGACGACGTCCGAAAAATCGACCTGGTGCGAGACGAGCTGCTCCTTATGCGCGTCGTAATACTTCTTGGCGATGTGCCTGACGAGGCCCATATTCGCCTCGATCATCTCCTCGCGCGCGGCTTTGTCCCCTTCTTTGGCTTTCTTTCCGAGGATCTGTTCTTCTTCCGGAGTTAACAGAGGATGGTAAGGGGCTTTCAAAGCAAGGGGTTGCGTTTTCGCCTCTTGTTCGACTTCGCCGAGGATCTCCGCGGCTTCCTCCTCCAGGGAAGCGTCGTCGTCGACCATGACGCCCTCGTCCTCGATCTTCCGCTTGGCTTCGTCCGCTTCTTCCGGATTCAAGCCGCCAAAAAAAGAAACGGTGTCTTCCTTGGAGAGATACCCTTTCTTCTTCCCCTTCTCGATCAGCGCCTCGATGTTCTTTTCCTGTTCCTTTTCCATAGGTCCGTTCCTTCATACCATTATACCGAAAAAAGCCTTCCTATGAAACGGGAAGGGCGTCCACGTATTCTCTCTGCGGTTTAAAAACCCACGAAAAAGGCGGAAGAATGCCTTAACAATCCCTCCGCCTTAACGAAGTTAAATATCCGAATCGTCCTGGTAGTCTTCTAGCTGCTTCCGGTACTTCTGGTGGCGCAGCTTCTTGATCGCCTTGGCTTCGATCTGACGGATTCTTTCGCGGGTGACCCCGAATTCCTTCCCGACTTCCTCAAGGGTATGCGCCCTTCCGTCCTCCAAGCCGTAACGCAGGCGGATGACGCGTTCCTCGCGGTCGGTGAGCGCTTCGGAAAGGACGCTATCGATGACGTCGCGCCGTAAGGCCGAGTTGGCGTGCTTCACCGGGGACTCGTTGTCCTTGTCCTCGATGAAATCCCCGACGTGGGAATCCTCTTCTTCGCCGACTGGCTTCTCGAGGGAGAGCGGATCGAGCGAAATCATCTGGATCTCGCGGATGCGTTCCGGCGGAAGGCTGACGCCGGTCGTAGCCAGTTCCTTCGAGATTTCCTCGGCGGTCGGATCGCGGTTCAGCTTCTGGGTGAGCTTGCGCGAAGTGCGCGTGATCTTGTTGATCGTCTCGACCATGTGGACCGGGATGCGGATCGTGCGGGCCTGATCGGCCAACGCGCGCGTGATCGCCTGGCGGATCCACCAGGTCGCGTAGGTCGAGAACTTGAAGCCCTTGGTGTAATCGAACTTCTCGACGGCCTTCATCAGACCGATGTTCCCTTCCTGGATCAGGTCGAGGAACTGCATGCCGCGGTTCAGATAGTGTTTGGCGATGGAGATGACGAGCTTCAAATTGCAGTTGGTCAGTTCTTCCTTGGCGCTCTCGCCGTCGTCGACAATCCGCTGCTGGTTCGCCTTTTCCCTCTTCGCTTCCTCGGCGCTTTCCCCGCCTTCGGCGATGATTTTGTCGAGCTCGGAGACCATTTCCTTCGCCTTTTCGCCGTTAGCGATGCGCTTAGCCAAGGCGACTTCCTCGTCCTTGCCTTTCAGCACCGGATACTTCCCGATCTCGCGCAGATACTGCTTGACCGGATCGGAATTGTGAAAATCGTCCGCGAGCGCGTTCTCGTCGTACGCGTACGGATGCGCTTGCGACTCCTCGAGTTCCTCCTGGGAGAGCTCGCCTTCGTCGTCGGTGATTTCGTGTAGCGAGTCGTCGTCTCCGTCGAACTCTTCCTCATCGATGTCCCCGTCGTCCAGGGATTCTTCGGCGAGTTCCTCGTCCTCGTCGTCTCCGACAATCGTGATGCCCTTTTCATCCTTCAGGTAATGCTTCAGTTCGACTTCCTTATCGAAATCGAGGGCGTACAGGTCAAAAATGTCGTTCAGTTCCTCGATCCCGATGGACTTATTGCTCTTCTTTTTCGAGGAGATTCTCTTCAGAACCACTTCCCCGATCGTCTCCTTCCAGCTGCCGTCGAGAGGCAAATCCCCTCCTTCGGGGACTTCTTCGGAAAGCTCTTCGCCGTCTTCTTCCGGCTCGGCTTCCTCTTCTTCCTTTTCCTCCTCTTCGGCTTTCTTCGCCTTCTGGGCGGAAGCTTTCTTGCCCTTAGAAGCCGTACCCTTCCTTGCGGATTGATCCTTAGCGGAAGTTTCCTTCTTCGCCTTCGAAGAGGTCTTCTTCCCCTTTCTAACAGGCTTTTCCTTCTCTTCTTCCGTCCCAATTTCCTTCTTTTCTTCTTCCGACATAGTTTTCCTCCTTTGCCTTTCTCTTACGTTCATTTCGTCCCGTTCAGCTTCTCTTTTTCCCGGTAGTTCCTTACCGCCGCCCTCACGAGATTCTCCGTCGTCGAGGCGTCGAGCCCCGGATTCTTCTCGGCTTCGAGCTGCTGCACCAGCGACTGGTGCTCGTTATACGCCTTCTCCCAGTCCCGCGGCTGCGAGACTTCCTTGGGATAGGCGCAGTAGCATAGCCGCATCAGGACCCCGTCCGTCTTTTCGTGCTTGACCTTCCGGATCCTCTTCGCCCTTTCGTCGTTCTCCTTTTCCCCGATTTCGTCCGTCTCGAGGGCGAGGAAGTATTCCTCGACTCCCCGTTTCAGATTCTCGTAGGAATCCTGCCCGGCCGCGCCGTTTCCCCCGCCGTCCATCGTCAGGCAGTTCTCCAATAGACTATTCGCCAGCCCGAGCACCGGGTTTACGAACACGAAGTGCTTGGAAGCGAAGAACTCCCTGGCCTTGGGATAGTGCGCCATCCGGACCAGGATCCGGCATTCGTTCTTTAAAAGGCGCTGTTCCTTGATGTTCTTAGAACCGGACCCCGGTTCCATGTACTTGATCAAAGAGAGGTTCACCGCCTCCTTCGCGAGGTCTTCGACGCTCTTCTGATATTCTTCGAACGTCAGTTCCCTCGTTTCCGGAACCGGTTCGGGATACGGGGCGCGATAACCTTTCGCCTTCCTGGACTCGAGCACCGCCTTCACCGACGACGCGTCGACCCCTAAGACCGCAGAAACTTCTTTTAGGATCTCCGCTTTGGCTAAAAGAGGCGACTTCAGATAATACGGCGCCCATTTGATCAGGAAATCGTTCTTTTCCTGATAGGTGTTGAGTTCATGGTTTTGAGCGAAGTACTTCGCGAGATAGACGAGCGGCTGTTCGAACCGAGTAAACGCCGCGTGCACGGCGTCCGCTCCTTTGTTGTCGAGCAGCTCGTCCACGTCCTTTCCGCCTTGATACGGGACGACGACGTCGGCGTCGAGAGGCGCGTTCAGCAGCATTTCGAGCGAATGGACGTTCCCTTTCTGTCCCGCCGCGTCGTTATCGAGGGCGAGATGGACCGCCGCCTTCTCACGGGCGAAGAACTTCACGTGCTGCTCGGTCATGGCCGTTCCCATCAGACCGACCGCGTTCGGGATGCCGGCCCGGTCGAGGGCGATGACATCCATGAACCCTTCGACCACGTAGACCGCTTTTTCCTTGCGGAGAGGAACCAGCGCGTTATTGACGTTATAGAGCAGATCCGACTTGTGGAAGAGAACGGACTCGGGCGAATTCATGTACTTTCCGCCCGTGCTGTCCCCTTCGCGGTAACGCCTTCCGGAGAAACCGACGATTTCCCCTTTGACGTCCGATAACGGGAACATGATCCGGTCGCAGTAGCGGTCCTTGAACTCTCCCGAGTTCGATAAGATTCCCGCGTTCTCGAGCGTTTTGACGTCGAACTTCCCCTGCCCGCGCAGATACGAGACCGACCGCGTCACGTCGAGCGGGGCGTAACCGAGGCCGAACTTCGCGATCGTCTCTTGGCTCAGCTTTCTCTTTTCGAGATACTGCATCGCCGTCCGCCCCTCGTTCGTCTTCAGCATGTACGAATAGAACTTTTCGAGCGATTCGATGCATTTATATTCCTGTTCGTGCTCGCGGACGAATTCCCTCCGCTGGGCGAACTGCTTCGGGAGCTCGAGATGGCAGATCCGCGCGACTTCCTTCACCGCGTCCCAGTACTTCATGCCGGTGTAGCGCATGACGAAAGTGACCGGCCGTCCGCCGGCCCCGCACACGAAGCATTTGAACGTGTTCCTCTCCGGGTTGACCTGCATGCTCGGATTCGTGTCGTTGTGGAACGGGCATTTCGCCAGATAAATCTTCCCTTTGGGAATCAAGGGAAGGTAGTTCGCCACGACGTCCTTGATCGGAGCTTTGTCCAGAATCGCGTCGAGTTCCTTGAAATCGATGGCCATTACAGA
>CAYUFI010000017.1:24320-30850 GCA_964444175.1 uncultured Clostridiaceae bacterium
TTTGAACTGTTGAATACCGCACGTTTTTAAGATAACGCAAAAATCCGTTTCCGCAAGTCCTTAGGACCCTAAGAAACGGATTTACGGAAGATTTCGCTTCTAGGCCTTTTCCTCGAGCTTCGAAGAAAGGTAATTCTTCAGCGAATCGATCGGGACGCGCTCCTGGAGCATGCTGTCGCGGTCGCGGACGGTGACCATATGGTCCTCGAGGGACTGGAAGTCGAAGCAGACGCAGTACGGGGTGCCAATCGCGTCCTCGCGGCGGTAACGCTTGCCGATGGACTGGGTCGTGTCGAAGACGGCGTCGAACTTCTCGGAAAGCGAGTCGTAGACCTTCTTGGCTTCCCCGTTGAGCTTGTTGGACAGCGGGAGGACAGCGACCTGGTACGGCGCGATGTTCTTTTCGACGCGGAGGACGATGCGGGTCTCGCCGTTAGGAAGCGTCTCTTCGTCGTAGGCGTCGCAGAAAAGGGCCAGTAAGAGACGGTCGCAGCCGAAGGACGGCTCGACGACGTGCGGGATGTAACGCTCGTTCGTTTCCGGATCGAGGTAGGTCAGGTCCTGCTTGGAATATTCCTGATGTCTCTTCAGGTCGTAATCCGTGCGGGAGGCGATGCCCATCAGTTCTCCCCAGCCCAAGGACGGGAAGAAGTATTCGATGTCCGTCGTGCCCTTGGAATAGAACGCGAGTTCGTTCGGCTCGTGGTCGCGGAAGCGGAGGTAATCCTGCTTCAGGCCGATCTTCTCGACGAACTTGAGGCATTCGTCCTTCCAGAAGGCGAACCATTTCTGGTCTTCTTCCGGCTTGAAGAAGAACTCGATTTCCATCTGCGTGAATTCGCGCGTGCGGAAGGTGAAGTTCCCCGGAGTGATCTCGTTGCGGAACGCCTTGCCGACGTCGCAGATGCCGAACGGCAGCTTCGCGCGCTGCGTGCGCTGGACGTTCTTGAAGTTGACGAAGAGGCCCTGGGCGGTCTCCGGACGCAGGTACGCTTCCGCGGAAGCGTCCTCGGTGACGCCGATATAGGTCTTGAACATCATCTGGAACTGGCGGATCGGGGTGAACGAAGTCGAGCCGCAGTTCGGGCACTTGATGCCGCCCTTGTCGAGTTCGGCCTGCATGTCGGCGATAGACATGCCGTCGGTATCGAGCTCCGGATGGTTCTCCTTAATGAGCTTATCGGCGCGGTACCGCGAATGGCAGTCCTTGCAGTCGACCAGCGGGTCGTGGAAGTTCGCGACGTGTCCGGTCGCTTCCCAGACCTTCGGATTCATGATGATGGCCGGATCGATTTCGAACATGTTCGGGTTCGGACGGACGAAGTGGTTTCTCCAGATCGTCTGCAGGTGGCTCTTGGCCAACGTCCCCAGAGGACCGTAATCCCACGTGTTCGAAAGACCGCCGTAAATTCCGCTCGACGGATAGTAGAATCCGGAAGTGACGAGGTGGTTCGTGATTTTTTCAAAGCTGAACTTTCTTTCCATACTGGTGCAATGACTCCTTGTTTTGAACAATTAAGAATTATAGCAACAAAAACGGCCGCTAGACAGACTTATCGCGGGCTACGCCTACTCAGAATCTGCCCGTAGAGCGCAAATCCGCGCACCTTCGTCCCGAACGACTCCTCTAAAAAGCGCACCATATCGCTTAAGACCTTCTTGCAGCTCGCTTCGGGAAGCACCGCGTGCTCGTAGCGCGCTTCGTCGACCAAGAACAGATAACGCACGATCTTCAGCTCGTTGAGCGGGGTCTTACTGACGCCCATCTCTTCGGCGCAGCGCGAGCAGAGGTAACCGCCTTCGTCCCACGAGAAGGAGACGAGGTTCTTCTTGCTCCCGCAGTTGACGCAGCCGTCGATGTCCGGCTTGCTCCCTAAGGCCGCAATGACTTTCGCCGTGAAGATTGAAACTAGGGTCAGGGTCGAAAACCCGTCCCCGATCCCTTTTAGGAACGCCTCGAAGCTGGCAAACGGCGGGACGTCCGCCGGGAAGAAACTCGTGATCAGTTCGAGGGCGAGAGAGCATGCCGCGTTCTTCTCGAGGTCCTCGTAGAGGTCCGTGTGGTTCTCGAGCGTCTTCACCCCCGAGGCGAAGAGGATTTCCCCGTCCCCGGGCTGATAGGAGTCCACGAGGATGCGGTTTAAAAGCAGGCACGCCTGATGGTTCTTGCTTTTGACGTCGTATCCGGAAGGAATCTTCAGTTTATGAAGCCCGTCTTGAGAGAACAGGGTGACCAAGGCGGACGTATCCTGGTAACGGCTCGAGGCAACGACGTAGCCGTCCAAACTGACTAAAGGGCTCGGCATACCTCACTTATCCTCGTAACCGTATTCCTTGAGCTTCCGCGGGTCGTTCCGCCAGTCCTCGACGACCTTGACGTAGAGCTCGAGGGCGACTTTCTCCTGCATGAAATTCGAGATAGAATGCTCCGCGTGCTTGCGGATTAAAGAAAGCTTCTTCCCCTGTTTCCCGATGACGATGGCTTTTTCAGAATCCTTCTCGACGATGATGTCGGCGTAGATGATCTGCTTCTGCAGCTTCTCGTCGTACTCGGTGTGCGTGATTTCGACGTGGACCGCGTGCGGCAGTTCCTCGTCGAGGTTGAGCATGCATTTCTCGCGGATCATCTCGGCCCACACGAAACGCGTCGGACGGTCGATGAGCTGGTCTTTCGGATATAAAAGGTCCCCTTCCGGAAGATGCGTCTTGATGAGGGCGATCATCTGGTCGACGTTCACCTTGTTCAAGGCGGACATCTCGACGGTTTCGGCTTGCGGAAGCCTCTTCTTATATTCCTCAAGCCTCTTCTGGCCTTCCTCGAAACCGACCTTGTCGATCTTGTTGTAGATCAGAACGACCGGTCCTTTGAAGGCGTTCACCTTCCTGATGACGTTCTCGTCGATCTGGCGGTTCGACGCGTCGACGACGTAGAGAAGCACGTCCACCGAATCCTTGGCGTCCTCGGCGTCCTCGAGAAGGATGTTCCCGAGCTTCCCGTGCGGCTTATGCAGCCCCGGGGTGTCAATGAAGACGATCTGCGCCTCGTCGTCGGTGTAGATTCCCTGGACGTTGTAGCGCGTGGTCTGGGCCTTCGGCGAGACCGCCTCGATCTTCAGACCGAGGATGGCGTTCAAAAGCGTCGATTTGCCGGCGTTCGCCAGCCCGTACAGACAGCAATACCCAACTTTCATAGTTCCCCTATCTTTGATTCAAGCAATTAAGCGAGGTCGTCCTTGGTGAAGACCCCGACCATCGAATCCTTGACCGCGAAATGGACTTCCTTGCCTTCCCTGTTGAAGACGACCACCGGGCAGTCGAGCGGCAGCAGTTCCACCATGACCTGGCGGCAGGAGCCGCACGGCCAGGCGTAGCCCTTGAAATCCGCGGCGATCCCGATGACGATCTGGTCTTCCTTCTTCACGTCGTGCAGGTGCGCGTTGAACATCGCCGTGCGCTCGGCGCAGATCGTGAGCCCGTAGGCGGCGTTCTCGATGTTCGCGCCGTAGAACTTCTTCCCGTCCCTGGTCCAGATGCACGCCCCGACCCGGTTATGGGAATACGGGGAGTACGACTTTTTGATTGCAACAAGGCAGTCTTGGTACAGTTCTTTCACCTGGTCGGCGTCGTTCACATCAAATTCCATCGGAAGAATCCTCCTTTTTCATAATAGGAACATAGGTGTATTCAAACGAATTCAGAATCCTGTTCTGCAGCGAGAACATCTTCTCCGCCTCGTCCTGCTCGAGATGGTCGTACCCGTTCAGGTGCAGGAACGAATGGATGAAGAGGAAGGCGATCTCCCGCTCGCACGGGTGCTTGTAGAACTCCGCCTGGCGCAGCGCCGTATCCAAGGAGATCACGACTTCCCCGAGATCGTTCACGGGCTCGTCCCCGTCGCTCCCTTCGTCGTTATACGCGAAGGAGATGACATCGGTCGGACGGTCGATCTTGCGGTATTCCCGGTTGATTGCATGGATGGTCGGATCGTCGGTCAAAGTGACGCTGATGTACGCCGGTTTACTAGACGGCACGAAGCTCAGGCAGTGCATAAAAAGAGCCCGGAGCATCTTTTCGAGTTCGTCCGGCTGATTCGAGATCGTATCGTTATAAAAAAGTTCGTTCTGTTCCATCGCCCCGATTATATCATATTCCGTCCTTTTTTCCGCTTTTTCCCTTCGCCAAAAGGCACGGATGGATTTCTTTTCCAAGCGCGTAAAATAGGGCTTCCTTCCTCTCCTTCCCTAAGGACAGGATCCTCCGGTTCAGGAACGAATACGTCAGAGCGAGAGGGAAGAAGAACGGAAGGTAAAGAACAAAGCTTTCCTGGGAAGAGACCGCCGTCCGGATCGAGACGAACAGGACCGCGGGGACGAAGAACAGCAGTTTCATCAAGAGCACGGCCGCCCCTTCCTTTTGACCGGTCTGCACGGTTTTTCTGAACATCCCCTCTTTATACTCCCCTTCGAACGTCTCTTTTTCCTCTTTTCCGAGCTTGAGGATCCCTCTTTTTAACAGGGGCAGGAAGGAAAGATAGAGCACACAGGCATAAAGGAAATAGAACACGGAGAGATATACTTCCTCCATCGGGCAGAAATAGAGGACATATAGCGTTAACAGGAGGGAGCAGAACGTCTCAATCCGTTCTTCCGTGTCGAGGATGACCCTCCTTTTGTACTTCTCAAATAAAGGCAGGCCTTCCTTGCCTTTTAAAGACAGATACGGACTTTCGACTTTGAAGGAAATCCTCTTCTCTATCTTCAGAAGATACGCCTTCTCCAGATAGAAGAACAGAGCGCTCCCCAGTAAGGAAAAGAAGCCCGCTAAGAACGGGAAAGAAGAAACCGAAAAATAGAAGAACCCCAGACACGCGCTCGCGAGGAAAAGAAGAAAAAACAGGATGATTTTCTCTTTTTCCTTGAATAAGTCGACGTCCGGCACGGCTTTTCTTTCCTTCAGTTTACCGATGAGCACCTTCCCCGCAAAAAGGTCCTTGAACTTCTTCCTCCTTACGAATTTCATCCCTTCCGCCGGGTCGAAATACATCACAAAGAACCTTGAAAAGAAGAGGACCAGGACGAAATGGAACAGCCCGTCTTTTTGAAATAAGGCCACGAACGGTTTCGAGAAGAACAGGGCGGAGATTTTTTCAACCCTGTACGCTTCCGAATCGACCCCGCATCTTTTTAATTCCTCCTTCATCAAAAAGAGGGACGAGCAGTCGCTCTGAAACGGGAAATATCCCGCTTCCGAACAGCGGTACAGCGTCTGGAGATAACTCCTGAGCGCCGCTTCCCCGCACGTCTTCTCCTTCACCATGTAGATCACAAAGAAAAAAATTCCTTTCCGCTTACTTATAGAAAGGAACCGGGTCTTCTATTCGGAAATTTTCTTTTTACGGGATTACCAGTTCACGTCGACGAGGCTCTTTTCGTCCGAAAGGGATACAAATAGATTCGCCAAGAGGTTCCTGTTCTTATAAACGGTCTTGAAGCGGGAAACGTAATCGTCCGTGGAATAAACGGACGAAAAATACGTCACAAATCCGTCTTTTTTTCGTCCGCTCAAAAAGGGAAATAGCGTCTCGGTCAGGAAGCGGGACGAGGGATATTCCTCCCCGAACTTCGTTAGGAAGAGGATTGGAACGTCCTTGAGACGGTTCAATAGATTCTTCCCTTCCTTCGCGGAGACTTTCTCGAGGCTCATCGACTGAGTAAAAAGCTTTCCCGCGTCGAGATAGGCGGTCTTCTTTCCGTTCTTGGCGTAATAGAACGCCAGTCCCTGATAGAGTTTTTCCGCAAGCCCGTTCGGACAGGAAAGGTAGAGTCCCTTCTTCTCTTTCCCTTTCAAGATTTCCGCGTAGGAAACGAACGCTTCACTTCCGATCCGGGCGAAGGAATGTTCCCCGAAAGAAGTCTTCTTGGAACCAGAAATCTTCCGGAAATATTCGAGGACTTCGCTCGAAGTCTTATAGAGGCCGAATAAAGGCACGGACGAATAGACGAAATTCCGGTACGTCGCAAGAACTTTCGCCTTCTTCGGGCAGTCGGCGGAGACGAGATCGATCTGGCCTAGATACGGGAGGTACTTCCATTTCCGCACGCTTCCTTCCCTGCCTTCTTTCGGGCAGAAGGCGTACGAAAGGCATTCCTGGCACGGCTTGCGGTCCACTAGGACGTCCTCGAGGAGCGGGTAGCTTTTCTTCAGGACTTCCTCCGGGCATTTCAGGGCTTGAAGCTCCGCTAAAAGGCCAGGAGCTTCCCCGATTCTTTTCAATACGTCAAAATAGGTCTTTTCCCGCTCTTCCCCGCTCGGGACGAGGGAGGACAGTTTCCCCAAGTCCATTTAGACGCCTCCCCCGACGATCTTGTCGATGTCGAAATCCGGGAGCTCTTCTCCGTCGGAATCTTTTCCGCCGTCTTTCTTCTTGGAATCTCCGGCCGGATTTTCGGAATCCTGTCCGGCGTTCTTTTCGAGTTCCTTCTTCCCTTCCTCGATGAGGGACGCGCGCTTCTCTCTCTTTTCATTGTACT
>CAYUFI010000018.1:0-12572 GCA_964444175.1 uncultured Clostridiaceae bacterium
TGATTAGTTCGCACGCTAACCACCACCCTAAACCACCTTTAATTTAATAGGACCGAAAAAATCCGTCCTTGGAAGGCTTTTGAGTAAGCCTCCTTCGGACGGATTCCGGATTGAAATTTCCGTCAAATCCTATTTCAGAAGGGAATTTCCGTTCTCCTTCGAGAAGAAGCAGACGTGTTCCGTGTCGCAGGAGAAGCGGACGGACTGGCTCTTGTGGAAGCGGTCGAGGCCGGTCGTGGATACGATCAAGTCTCCGTCCTTGTCCGGACTGTTCAGATAGACGATTGTCTCTTCTCCGAGCTGTTCGAAAAGCGAGACTTCCGCCCGGTAACTGAAACCGGGGTTGAAACCGGGGTCTCCTTCCATGGAGACGGCCTTCGGCCGGATTCCCATCTGCACGGTCTTTCCGAGCATCGGAAGAGGAAATTTCTCCATCCTCTTCCCGGGGAGGGGAAGCTCGTTTCCGCTGTTCCGGAAACGCGCGGAATATTCCCCGTCGTTCCTGCACGAGACGGTCACGTCGAAGAAATTCATCTGCGGCGTCCCGATGAACGAGGCGACAAACGAATTCGCCGGTTCGAGGAACACTTCCGAAGGTGTTCCGACCTGCTGAATCACGCCTTCTTTGAGAACGACGATCTTGCTTCCCATGGTCATGGCTTCGACCTGGTCGTGCGTGACGTAGATGAAGATGGCTTTGAGCTTCTCGTGGAGCCGGGAGATTTCCGAACGCATCTGGACGCGCGTTTTCGCGTCCAGGTTCGATAACGGTTCGTCCAGAAGGAAAATCTTCGGGTCCCGGACGATCGCCCTGCCCAGGGCGACACGCTGGCGCTGGCCGCCGGAAAGGTTGGCCGGACGGGCGTCGAGATAGTCGGTCAGTCCGATTTTCTCTGCGGTTTCCTCGACCTTTTTCTCGATTCTTTCTTTCCGTTCCCTCCGGTACTTGAAATCGAAGAAATGCTTCGGAGGGACGTGTTCGACCGTGAGGGGGAAGGCGATGTTCTTCCGCACGCTCATCTGCGGATAAAGGGCGTAGTTCTGGAACACCATCGCGATGTTGCGGTCCCTGGCGTCCTCGTCGGTGATGTCTTTCCCGTCGAGGAAAATTACGCCGGACGTCACTTCCTCGAGCCCGGCGATCATGCGCAGCATCGTGCTCTTGCCGCAGCCGGAGGGACCGACGAAGACGACGAATTCCCCGTCATAGACGTCCAGATTGAAGTCCCTCGTCGCGGTAAAGCCGTTCGGATACGTCTTGTAGACGTGCTTTATTTCGAGGCGGGGCGTATTTTTCTTTTCGAGGATTCCCAGGAGATCCGAAAGCTTTTCCAGCGACGCGTCGGCTTCTTCGTCCTTCGCGGTGTCCCCGATTCCGAAGGCGAGGAAATTTCCGCGTTTGGCCGCTTCGATTCCCGAGAACGCGTCTTCGACGACGCAGGCGTCCTTCGGGGAAATCCCGAGCATTTCCGCCGCTTTCAAAAACACTTCCGGGTCGGGTTTCGAGTGCGTGACGACCGTCCCGTCGGCGATGGCGTCGAAATACGGGGCGAGCTGCGTCTTTTCGAGAATGAAAGGAGCGTTCTTGCTCGCCGAACCGACCGCGAGCCTGTATCCTTTTTCTTTCAGGGTCTTCAAAGTCGCCAGCACGTCCTTATCGACGTCCTGAGGCGTCATCTTTTCAAGATACGTTCGGTAAATCGCGTTCTTCTTATCGCATAAGGCGTTCTTTTCCTCCGGGGAATACTTCTTTTCCGACTTGGAGAGGATGATTTCCAAAGAAGCCATCCTCGAGACGCCTCTCAGCTTATTATTCTCTTCCTCTCCGAACGGGATGTTCTCTCCGTCCGCGATCGCTTTCCACGCGAGGTAATGGAACCGGTCGGTGTGGACCAGCACCCCGTCCAGATCGAATATTACGGCTTTAATCATATCTTTTCCTCCTTGTACAGGACCTTCCCGTCCCGGGTGATTGTCGCCCTCTTTCTCCTGCCGAGTTCGACATACGGAATTTCCAGCGACTCCACTTCGTCCGGAAGGCGGGGAGAGAACGTAACTTTCCCGTCTTTCTTGGACATCCCGGCAAACCCGCTCACCGCGTCCAGATACGCGCCTCCGCTCGAAGCCGGATGGGTTCCTCCGATATAGATTCCCCCGGCGTAGTTCTTGCTCGCCCCGACCAGATCGATCGAAGCGCTCTTTCTAAAGAAATCATACGCCTTTTCTTTCTCTCCGACTTCCAAACCCAGAAGGGAATACATTGAAGCGGAGAGGGAAGAACCGTGCTCCGTCCGCGGATAATAGTACTCGTAATTGGCTTTCTTGACGTCCAAAGGGAACTCGTCCCCCAGAAGCACCAGCATCGCCACGACGTCGGCCTGCTTGATGACCTGGGTCGGCGTCGCCACTCCCTTCTTTCCGCCCCAGTAATCCTGCGGGTGGAGCAGGCGCGAACGGACCGTCTCGACGCTCACGTCTTCTTTTTGGAAGTAGCCCCGGAACTGTTCGATGACGCCGTTCTTGTCCGGTCTAGGAAGATAGAGGCGGGAAAGGAAATCCTTCAGAAACGCGCAGAAATCCTTTTCTTCCTCTTTTCCGGACAGATAACGGACCGCCAGCTCGATCGCCCTTTTGGCCATATAGTTCGTAAAAGCGTTGTCGTCGACCCGCTCGTGGTACTCGTCCGGTCCGATGACGTCGTCGAGATGGTAGAGCCCGTCTTCTTCGAGCTTAGCGTACGACGTGAAGAACAAAGCGCACTGCTTCAGGACTTCGTACGCCCCTTCGTCCAAGATCGAAACGTCCTTGGTCTCTTCGATATAGCGTCCGATGGCGTAGGGAATGTCCGCGGAAATGTGGATCTGTTTCTCGTTGAAATACGTCCGTACCTTCTGTCCGGTTTCCGGATCGGTCACGTTGTACTTCGAGCAGGCGTCCCGTCCGTCCTCCTGGCTTTCCCAGGCGTAGAACGCGCCTTTATACCCGTATTCTTCCGCTTTCTTCACTGCCCCGCCCAGCGTGCGGATCCTGTAAAGGATCAGGTTCCGCGCGACCGTCCAGTCGGTATTTAAGAAAAACGGCAGCAGGAAAATCTCCGTGTCCCAGAAAACGGCCCCTTTATAGACCTGGCCGGAACCCCCTCTGGCCGGAATCGAACGCGTCCGTTTCCGGTCCCCGAGAATCAGCAGCTGGTAAATCGAATACGACAGGGCGAAAGCGTCTTCGTTCTTTCCTTTCAGAACCACGTTCGATTCGTCCCATTTCTGCTGGAAGCAGCGCGCATGCTCTCCGTACAGGGTCTTGAACGGAACGGAGAGAACCCGTTTCGCCTTCTCTTCGAATCCGTTTTTATTCTCCAGCACCAGCGCGCGGACGGTCAGAACGGCCGTCTCCCCCTTTTTCAGGGAAAGAGAAGAACGGAACACTCCGCCGCGGCGGACGCTCCCGATCCGTTCTCCCCCGTTCAGCTCGTACGAAGCGAAGAGATACACTTCCTTCTTTTCGTTCGTCAAACCTCTAAAAAGGAGACCCCCGTTTTCTTCCCGCACTTCTTTTTCAACGTAGTGCGGGCCGTTAATTTCGTAAACGTCCAGATCGATCCCGTACGTCAGGGAATACGTCCCGCTTTCGTTCGCGGTGAAACGGTATTCTTCCCCCAGGAATTCGTCGTCGGCACTCGAAACGAACCGCTTCGAAGAAACCGTTCCTTCTCTCCATTCGTCCTTCCGTTCGAAAAGCGCCTTCTCCAGATCCAGTTCGACGCAGTGCTTCAAAGGCTTCTCCGCCTTCAGGGAAATCTCCTTTTCCCCCCGATGCACGACGATGTAAAAAGGATTCGGAAGATTGATAGACTCCCTCCAGAGATCTTTATACTGGTCGTAAACCCCGGCCAGGTTCAGTCCGACGTGGTCCTCTTTCGTATTTTCCTCGTACGTCCCGCGGTAGCCGAGATGGCCGTTTCCCAGTAAAAAGGAATGTCCCTGCTGGACGATCTCTTCCTTCCGGTACTCCGTTTTCTTCAGAACGTATCTCATACCCGTGCGATTCTCGTCACTCCTTCTTTTAACTTCCGCATTTCGCCGTAGACCTTCAGTTCGACTTCCTTCCCCTTGTTTTCAATCTCGACGGAATCCTTCGTGACTTTGAAAACCAGGCGGGAACCCCTGTAGGAGAGACGGACGGAATAGCCTGTCCATTTCTTCGGCAGGTGCGGAGAAACGCTTAAAGGTCCTTCTTCGCTCCGTAAGCCCAGGAACCCGTAAACGATATTCATCCAGGCCGCGGCGATGGACGTCATGTGCAGACCGTCCTTCGTGTTGCGGTTGTAGTCGTCGAGGTCGAGCCGTGTCGCGAAACCGAAGAAATCCAGCGCCTTCTGTTCGTACCCGATTTCCTCGGCCAGGATCGAATGCACCGACGGACTCAGGGACGACTCGTGGATGCAGCGCGGTTCGTAGAAATCGAAATTGGCCTTCTTGACTTCTTTGGAAAACGACTGGTCGAACAGGAACAGGAACATCAGCACGTCCGGCTGCTTGATCATGTCGTTCCGGTAAATCCGGTCGTACGACCAGTGTTCGTACAGAGGGAAGTCCGTCACCGGAATCTTGCCGACGTCGATGTGGGGCAAATCGTAATAGCCCATATGCTGCTCGAAAAGTTTCGTCTTGTCGTCGTAGAGGATCAGCATCTTCTCTGCGTCGAGCTTCATTTCTTCGAGCAGTCCGGGCGTCACGCCGGTCTTCTTTTTCAGTTCGTCCGTCCCGTATTCCGGGTCGTTCAGAATCTTATAGGCGTATTCGAGCGTCCTCTTGCCCATGTAATTCGTGTACGTGTTGTGGTTCACCATGACTTCGAACTCGTCCGGCCCCATCACGCCGTAATAACCGAAATGCGTGTGCGCGCCGTTCCACTGTCCGCGGCTCATCAGGAACTGAGCGATTTCCGCGAGCATTTCCGCCCCGTAATCCCGCATGAATTCGTGATCGTCGTACAGGTTCATATAGTGCATGATGGCGTAGGCGACTCCGGTCGTCGGCTGCAGCTGGGTCGAAGCGTGCTGCCAGAGCGTGCAGCCCTCTTCGCCGTTGCGGGTCGCGATCGGATAGCACGCGCCGGTGCAGTCGAGGTCCTTCGCCCTCTTTTTTGCCTGTTCGAGGGTGTGGTAACGGAAGAGAAGGAGGTTCTTCGCCTCTTTCCGGGAAGTGAAAAGATAATACGGGAGGCAGTACGTCTCCGAATCCCAGAAGGCGTGTCCGGAATACGCTTCCCCGGTCAGACCCTTCGCCCCGATGTTGTCGTCTTCGCTTAAGCCGGTATAGGCCTGCTGAAGATTGAACAGGCAGAAGCGGATCCCCTGCTGGTCTTCTTCGTCCCCTTCGATCGTAATGTCCGAGTTTTCTCCGGCTTCCTTGAAAAACGCCGTGTTTTCCGAAAGGAGGCCTTCTAACTTCTTCGCGGAGAGAACGTCGAGCTCTTTCGAGGCGAGTTCCTTTTTCCCGTCGATTTTATCGCTCTTTTTATCCGCCAGGGCGACGACGTAGCGCGTAAAGACGTACTCTCTATCCGCCTTTAATTTCCCCTGCACGACCGCCTTGAGCTTTTTCGCTTCGGTTTCGACCCGGGCGTACGGGAGCGGGACATTTAGTCGCATCGCCGTCAGCAGCGACTGGCGGGTCGTCGGGGTCTTTTCGAAGACGCCGAACTCGTCCTGCCCTTTCTGATAGACTTCGCCCCTGTTCCAGTAGCAGTGGTCGCCCCAGTGGAGGATGGTCCCGTCGAGGATAAAGGAAAGTTCGAGATCCGCGTCTTTTGCAGAAGTCATCCGGATTTCCTGGACCGCCTCGTGCGGAGAGACCATGCCCAGAATTCTCTTGAACGAAAGGCCGACCCTGTTTCCGTTTTTAAGAACCCAGGTGAACGTCCGCGTCAAAAGACCGGTCCTGAAATCGAGGTGGCGGACAAAGTCCTCCGCTTCGCATTTCCCCAAATCGAGCTTTTCGCCGTCCACGCGGATTTCGACTAAGAAATAATCGCAGGAATTGATTGTGAAATGGCTCCGTTTCACGATTCCCTTGTACGCGGTCGGGACGTCCTCGCGGGCGTATTCGATGATGCCGTTGTAATACGTCCCGCGCAGGGAAGGCAGGGAAGAAGACTCGTCGAAAGACGAGCGGACCCCGCTGTATTCGTTGCCCAGGCTGAACAGGGATTCCGAGACCTGGTTCTTTTCTTTGTGGAATCCTCTTTCGGTGATTCCGAACGGTTCGACTTCCAGATAGGAACTTTTGATTTTTGGCATAGTGCTTTACTCCTTCATGCCGCTGTTGGCGTTATTGGACATGATCTTGCGCTGGAAGATCAGGAAGAGGACGATCTGAGGCAGAATCGACAGGACCAGGGTCAATAAGAACTCGGAGGTGTCGAGCGTATCCGTTCCGGAGAGGTTGTAGATCTTGACCATGATGGTCTGCAGCGAATCGTCGGACAGCATCAGGTACGGGAAGAGGAAATCCGAATAGGAGGCGGTCATGGCGAAGATCGCGACGATGCCGATGATCGGCTGGGAAATCGGAAGGACGACCCGTAAGAAAATCTGGAGCTGGTTCGCCCCGTCGATCCGCGCCGCTTCCATCAGCGACTTCGGAAGTTTTTCGAAATAATCTTTGAACAGCATGTAGTAATACGCGTTCGCCCCGTAGGAGAGCCAGAGCGGGAGATAGCGCAGGTACGACTCGGTGTTGAGCATCCCGAGATCCTTGATTTCCATCATCAGCGGATAGATGTTGAGGATCGAAGGGATCATGTACCCTAAGAAAATGAGCTTGTCGATGACTTGGTAACCGAACGGTTTGATGACGCTGACCGAATAGGCCATCAGGGAATTGAACACGACCGCGCAGACCATGGCTCCAACCACGTAGACGAACGTGTTGAAATAGTACCGTCCGAAATCCACTTTTTCGAAGATGCGTCCGATTTTTCCCCAGTCCCATTCCTGCGGGAAGAACGTGTAATGGACCGAGTTCAGTTCGTTGACGGTCTTTAGCGAGGAGAAGAAGAGCCAGAGAATCGGCAGGAGGGCCGCGATGCTGAAAAAGACGAGAATGATGATGATAAAGGCGTAGCCTACCCGGTGTCCCGGCTTCCGGTAATCGCTGAACGAAAGGATGCCGTTCTGTTTCTGGTTCAGCCGCGTCGGGCGGTGGCGGGGCGGAACAGGATAAGCCTGCATCTGTTTCTTTTTGGGAAAGAGAGTCATCTTGAAATCCCCCTTTCCTGTTTCTCAAAGCGGCTCTTCAGCAGGTAGTATCCGATTGTGAAGACCAGGATGATGAGGCCTAAGAGAATGCTCGAAGCGGCGCTGTGCCCGACCTGCCCCTGCTGGAAAGCGTAGGAGTAGGAGAGGAGCATCAAAGACAAAGAAGAGTAATTGTACGTCCCGTCCGGATTGGTCACGACCGGTCCGCCCCACGGACCGATGATCATCGGTTCGTAGAAGACCTGGAAGACGGAAATGATCTGCAGGGCCAGCAGCATCACGAGCGTCCCCCTCAGGGCGGGGACGGTCAGTCTCCAGAAACGCTGCCACGGGTTCGCCCCGTCGAGCCGGCTCGCTTCGTAGATGGAATCGTCGATGCCCTGGAAGGCGGAGAGATAGATGAGGGCCGTCGATCCGGCCCCTCTCCAGGTCATCGCCAGGACGATCAGAGGGATGATGCGGTTCGGATCGCCTTTCCACGGGTGGGACGTCCCGCCCATCGAGACGGACAGGATGTTCAGAATCGAGAACGTCTCGTCCCCGTACAGGTTCGAGAAGAGGAAGACGACCGCGATGCCGCTGATCATGCAGGGCAGATACAGAAGGACACGGAAAAGTCCCCGCGCATGCACGCATTCGGAAAGCAAAAAGCCCAGGATTACAGGAACGAGGTATCCGATCAAAAGGGAATAGCCGATGTAGATGAACGTGTTCCGCAAAGCGCTGAGGAACGCCGGGTCCTGGAAGACGTAGGCGTAGTTCGCGAAGCCGACGTTTTCCGAGAACGTATAGTCGTTGAAAAAGCTCAGCACGACGTTCTCGCCCATCGGAACCCAGACGTAGAACGCGAACAGGACGAGGGGAATCAGAAGGAAAAGGTATCCGAAGAGATTCTTCTTCAGGACTCTCTTCCAGTTCTTTTTCCGTTTGCGGGGAAGGGCGGACCCTTCTCCGGTGTGTTCCTTTTTTCGAGAAAAGAAAGACGCCATAAGACCTCCGGATTATGAATTGACCGAGCTGTCGAGCTTCTTCTGCAGGGAAGCGTTCGCGGTCGTCAGGAGTGCCTTGCAGTTCGCCGTGTCCGGGTTGCTGAGCACCGAAGAGATCGCGATGTCGAGCGCCTCGTACATGTCCTGGGCGTTATAGGGGACTTCCGCGTGCTTAACTTCTGAAATGTGGTCGAAGAACGGGGAATAGTCCTCCATTTTCACGTTGATGTATTCGTTTTCGAGCTTTTTCGCTTCGCTCAGATAGTCTTCGTTCGTCCAGGGACGGATGGAAGGAAGAATCGGCTGGTTCTTCGCCTTGGCGACTTCGTATCCTTCCTTGATGGCGTTCAGGTTCTGTTCGCTTGTTTCCGGCGAGCGTCCGATGTACGAGAAGAACTTCAGAATCCCTTCGACCTTCTCGTCGGAAACGCCGTTATGGAAAACGTACGGGGTTCCGCCGTAGAGGGAATAATGGTGCACGCCGTCCCCGGTCGGCATCGGGACGAAAGCCAGATCGTCCATGTCCACGTTGCCGTGGAGCTTGGCGTTCTGCAGCACGTCGCTTCCGACCACCGCCATCGCGACCCGTTCCCCAATCGAGGATTCCCAGTCGTTATAAGGAGTCGAGACCGTATCCTGCAGATAGCCGGCCTGCTTCATGGACTTGACCCATTCCAAAGCCGCGACGGCTCCGTCGGAGTCCAGGTTCGCCTTCCATTTTCCGTTTTCTTCGACTTCGAGCTCGGAACCGTAGTTCCAGGCCATGTTCGAGAAAATCCAGCCGCCGTTCTTGTTCGTCGAATACATTAAGAACCCGCGGGCGGAATCCCCGACGTCGTCGACGATCGTCCGGGAAACGTCGTAGACTTCCTGCCAGGTCGTCGGATAGCACGGCTTGCCGTTATCGTCGTACAGCGAATAGTATTTCTTTCCGTCCGCATCCGTTTTCTCAGGAAGAATTCCGCAGTCCCCCAGGATTCTCTTGTTGATGAGAAGTCCCAAACCGTACCCATCTCTGGGGATCCCGTAGATCTTTCCGTCGAATTCCATGGTCTTCTTCATTTCCGAATCCATTTTGTCCGTCCAGCCCAAATCGTCGAGTTGGGAGGTGATATCGCGGATGACGCCCTGATCCTTCAGTTTCGAAGGTTCGGTGAACCAGGTCTGGAAAACGTCCGGGAGCTGGTTGGTCGTATGCTTGGCCATGTAGGTCGAAGTATCGTACGTATAAGGAGCCCCCTGGACATCGTACTGCGGATAGTCGGCTTCGAAAGCTTTTTCCCATTCCTGATACATCGCCACATCCCGCGTTTCGCTCGCTTCCGGCCAGAAACCGATCTTCAGGACGATCTTCGAATTCGAATCCGGAGTGCAGCCGGCCAAAGCGACGGCAAGCGGAACAAAGCAGAGGCATCTGACGAGTATTGTGCGTTTCATAGGGTTAATTCCTCCTGAGAAAAAAGAGCAGGAAGGAAAGGAGAAGCCTCCTTTCCTTCCTATCGGCATCAACTACTTTTCGGAAACGGCATCCGCCGTGTAGGCGGCGGTAATCACCGAATAAGGCGTGTTCTCGGAAGCGCCGTAGACCGTTCCGATCACGATCGTCCCGTCGGCGTTGACGGTCTCCATGTGGAAGTACAGGTTGCTGCCCGCCGGAATTTCGGCCGGTAGATCGATGACCAGATCGACACCCGTCTCATCCAGGACCGCGCCGGTATCCAGTTCGGCTCCGTCCGCCCTTCTGGCCGCATCGAGGCGGACCATCGCGACTTCCGTATCGGTGCCGTCTTTGGCCTGCAGACGCAAAGAGGAGTCTTTCAGCGTTTCTTTTCCGTTCCCGGACACGTGGACGTAGACCCTGGTGATCGCCGTCGAGGCGTATCCGCCGTAGAGATAGTGGTATCCGGCGGCGTCTCCTCCGGCCGTTCCGCCTTCGCCAACCTTGTAGACGTATTTGTGCTCGGCCGCGGCGATTCTGCTGATCGTCGCTTTACCGGTGGACCATCCGCCGATATGCAGATGGGCCGTGCTGCCGGCGGCCAGTTCGAATCCGCTGGCGGTCATATCCACGACGTAGGTCGTCTTTTCTTCCGCAATCAGGTCGTCGGAAGAGACCTTGGCTCCGTCGAGCGTACGGACGGCCAGCTCGTTCTTGTTCATGAACTTCGTGGCGCCGTTATATTCGATGCGGAACGTATCGAACTTCGCCGTTCCGTCGCCCAGAGCGTCGAAGAGGAAGTATCTCGAATCGAAATTGTCGATACCGCCGACGTACGCATACGCGCTCAAGTCCGCTTCGGAGACCGCCACGTCTTTGCTGACGAGTTCGTGGACCGGAACGTCGTCTTCGGCTAAGAAGACCGAACCGATGTGCAGATCGACCGCGCCCGTATAGTAGAGGTTCAGGGCGCCGTTCGAATTCGTGATGCCCGCTTCTTCGAGGTTGACGATGTACCATTCGTAGCCGTTGACATCCGCGTACGGATAATCCTCGGCGGTCGGAATCGTCGGCAGCCCTTCCTGGGCGACCGTCGCGTTGAGATACGTCGCGCTTCCCGCGTCGAAGCTGAAGCGGAAGTCGTTTAAGGACAGTCCGTCCGCCGGCTTCACCGTGAAGACGAGATATTTCGCCCCGGCGTAGGCGGCCTTGGATCCGAAGGTCAGTTCGTTATAACCGTCCGTGGCCGGCATGACCAGGTCGTGCCCGTCCATATAAGGGCCGGCCGCATACGTGACGATGCCGTTCAGCTGGTCGTCGAACGCGGTGTCCCAGGCAGTCGGAATCTCTTCGGCCGACTTCGTCTTTTCAAAGTCGTACAGGACCTTCGCTTTCGAAGCGCCGATGTGCGGATATTCCTTCGATAAGACCGGTTCTTCAAAATTCGTCTCGTAAATGGCGGAAATATTGAGTTCGGTCGTCGAGACAATCTGGATCTTCTTCGCTCCGCTTAATCCGGACTTGGCCAGATCGATCGCCAGGTTGGCGTAAGCGCCGTTGACCGGGCTGACGACCGCGTTCCCATCGGCGTCCTTCAAATCGCTCCAGCCGACTTCGGCGACCTGCGCGCCTTTTTCGTCCAGACCGACGAGCTTCGTCCCGGTCGCATCCCCGTTCACGGAAAGGACCAGGTTCGAATAGCCGCTGCCGAGCTCCGGAGTCGTGTAGGACGAACCCTTGAGCTGCAGACCTCTGCGGACGATGAAGCCGGACGCGGAGCCGCCCCACCAGGCGCCGATGGAGGCGACGTTGTTGACGTCGTTCCGGTTAAACTGGTCGAAAGCGACGCGGTTACCGGCCTTGTCGACAAAGAAGACTTCCGAAATTTCGAGGACGGCGCTGACTTCTTCGCTGGTCGCGTAGAGATGGAACCCGACCAAAGCGCTCGAGATCTTCGTCGTGCTGTCCGTACCGTCTTTGTTCTTATAGACATTGTCGCCCAAGGCGTCGAGGCCGACGACGATGTCCTGGTATTCGTCCGTTAATTCCGGCAGAGCTTCTCCGTCCGGATCGACGACGTCTTCCGAACCGAGGTTGACCGGATAGGTGGCCAGCGTATCGTTGCCGCGCAGGGTCAGGACGAGGTTCTTCAGACCGATCTTGCCTTCTTTGACGCGGATGCGGAATCCGATGCCGGCTTCCGTGGTCAGGTCCGGGGTTCCCGTACCGGCCTTGTAAATCGTGCCGTCTTCATCGTGCGGGAAGTTCTCCAGGTTCGAATCGACCATGACGCGCAGGAACGGTTCCTTGATTTCGCCCGCGCCGTTCAGCGTGTTCCCGGAGAAATCTTCGAGGGCGGTATCGAACCGCCCGTCGTAATCGCGCGTCTTGGCGCTTTCGGAGACCGCCCGGACGAAATCGTCACGATGTTCGACAGGAGCTGTTTCCGACGACTGGACGGCCGACGATTCGGAAGCCGCTTCCGAAGAAACTGTCTCATTTTCCGAAGAGACGGACGTCTGGACGGAATTTTCCGAGGAAATCTCGGATGAATTGACGATGCTCGATGTACCGCCACAGGAAGCTAATCCCAGCGTCATCGCCAACGAGACAACAACGACACTCAACGACTTTTTCATGTTCATGTCCTCCTTATCTATTGACAATCATGAAAACCGAATGAAACTTATTTCCCGCCGTAGACGCTGACTTCCGAGAGCTGCGCCCCGTAGCCGCCGGCGGCCGAATTCGAATAGATGTCCAACCGCAGGTAACGGCACTTTGCGCCGTTCGCCCGGATCAGGTTCCTATTGCCCGTCGCCGGATCGAAGGTGTAGGCCGTGCGGTCGACAAGAGTGGTAAATTCCGTATTGGACGCACTGTA
>CAYUFI010000018.1:12582-27742 GCA_964444175.1 uncultured Clostridiaceae bacterium
AATCTTGATTTCCTCGACGCGGGTCGACCATAACGCGCTCGGATTGAGCGCCAGGACGATCGTGTCGATCGAATAGACGTCGCCCAAATCGATGACGATATGGGCCGGCAAAGTCTTGGATTCGTAATAGGAATTTCCGGTCGGATCCCCGTCGACAAGCTTTTCGACCGGGTAGACGTCGTTGTGCTCCGTGGAATCGACGACGGCCTTCGAGAAGCTCAAAGACGGCGGATAGAACTCGACCTCGCCAATCTGGTACGTCTTCGGGGAATCGACGGAATCGCCTTTGCCGAAGCGGAGCTGCAGGCCTTTGAAATCCTGCGCCGCCAGGTTGATGTCGATGACGTTGCCGTTCGACGGAGACATCGTGAAGTCTTTTTCGGAGAGCAGACGCGTATATTTCGTATTCATCTCGCCGTTGCTCTTTCTACGGATGGCGAAGATGCCGATGTGGAACGTGTAGGAATACAGGTTGTCCGGGTTGCCCTTGATGCGGACCGTCCCGACTTCCGTCGGAGAATCGAAGTCGAAGGTCAGGGCCGCGAATTCCTCGTCTTCGCCCGTCCAGTCTTTCGATTCGTAATAAGTCGACGTGTCTCCGTCGAACGCGTACGCGGATCCGTGGCCTTCCTTTTCGAAGGCCCCGCTTCCGTCATCGCCGGCGGTCGTCGCCTTCTTGCCGGCGCCGTGGGTCGCCGAAGAAGTTCCCTGCGGATCGACCTTTTCGCCGATGTAGGAGAGTTCGCCTTCGTAGCGGGCGAATTCCGGAACTAAGAGTCCGCCCTGTTCGATACCTTCTTCGCGCTGGATTTCCACTTCGTTCGAGAACGGAGAAGAAAGTTCGTACGGTTTCTGGATCCGCGCTCCTAGGACTTTGTCCTTCGCGGCGAAGGTCACGTTCGAAACGTAACCGTTCGTCGTCAATCCGAGCTCTTCTGCGCCCGTGATCTGTTTGCCTTCAATCTCGAGTCCGGAAATCGCGATGTTCTTGATGTCGCTCTTCTCGGATTCGCCCTGCATGCGGGCCACGACCGTGTCGGGCTTCGAATAGACCTTGACGTCGTCGATGTTGACCCCGTCGATGGTCCCTCTGGCCGCGCCCGACTTCGACCAGTCGGCGTTGTAGGCGATGGTGAAATCGATCAGGAAATCATTTTCGCCGTCGTCCCGGACGTCCCCTAAGCACGAAGCGTCCTCGACGGTAATGTTCTTGTACGACAGGCCCGTGATATCGGCCTGATCGGAGTTGTGGCAGGAAATGACGGCCTTATGGTAGTTGTGCACGACCGTGATGTTCTCGAAGGAAATGTCTTTCATCGAAGCCCCGTAGGTCTCGTATCCGACTTCCATCGACTGCGCCAGGTCGGTCCAGACGACCGTCCCGTCGAAATGAATTTCTTCGCTCGATGTATTGTCGCTGTTCTTGACCACGAGGGAGTCGTCCCAGGTCCTCACGTATCCTCCTTTCACGCGGACGTCCGTGCAGGACTGGACGGAAATGCCGTCCCCGTTGGCCCGCGCCGTAATGATCTTGACGTTGTTGACGCGGACGTGGCTGCATTTCCATAAGTGCAGGGTCCAGCCGGCCGGATCGATAAACGTCAGACCTTCGATCGTGAGATTACGGACGTTCCGCATGACGACCGGAATCGTGTAATCCGAGTTCGACGTGCGGGAATAAATGCTGCCGGAAACGATGCCTCTTCCTCTTAAAGTCAGGTTCGAAATGCCTTCGGCGCTGAACTGCCCGTAGACGTAGGCGCCGCCGGCCAGATAAATCGTCTGGTTGCTCTTCACCGGGAAGGCCCCGGCGTTATAGACGCCCGGACCGACGTAGAGGATGGAACTGTCCTTGGCCGCCTCTTCTTCCGTCAGAGGATTTTCCTCGAGCGGGTTGGCGAAGATCTGCACGGCCGTATCGCTGTCGTTGTTGATTTCGAGCACGTAGTTGCCGCTCTGGTCCAGATCGAAGTCCACGGTCTTTCCCGAAACGGAAGGGGAGATTCCGTAGACCAGCGGACGGAGGACGGCGCTCTCGACCGAATCGACGTCGTTAAACGTCACTTCGACGTGGATTTTCCCTTCGAAGGAGAAATTCACGAACGGAGTCGAATCCTTCGAGTATTCCCAGGTGAAGACCCTCCCGTGGTTCACCCGCGTCTGATAGACGAACAGGTTCTCGTTGTCGACTTTGACGGAAACTGCCTTCGAGCTTTCCATCAGAGAAGGGCCGGGATATGTCACGAGCTTCGTCTTGGAAACTTGGCGGTCGGAAGAGAGGAAATTCTCTCCGTTGTAATAGGTGTTCGTATTTTCGGAAACCGGGCTTTCCGAACCCGCGTTCTCCGAGACAATAGACGTCTGATCCGAAGTGTTGCTGCTTGTTCCCGGCTGGCAGGAAGTCAATCCGAGGACGAGAGAAAAGCCGATGCAGAACGTTTTCAATAATTTCGGGATATTCATGGTAAGTGCTTAACTCCTCGCCCTTACTATAAAATCCCCGAAAGCGAAAAACAAGCGATTCTCGTTAAGCGCTTAACTTGTTTGAAGGCTATATATATACTACGTATATATATAAATTTTCAAAAAATTTAAAAAATAATGTGAAAGGGCTTTCCTCAACCAAGCTTTTTGACCGTTTTCCGGACGATAAGTTTCGGCTCGAGGACGATGGAACGTGGCTCGAAAGCGTCCGGCGCTTCAATTTGCTGCAACAGGGTCTGGGCCGCCAGTTTTCCTTTTTCGGAGATGTCCTGGCGCACGGTCGTTAACGGCGGGAAAATGATGGAAGACTCCATCAGGTCGTCGAACCCGACGATCGAAAGTTTCTCCGGCACGGAAACTCCGAGCTCGGCGAACCGTCTTAAAAGTCCGATGGCGATGATGTCCGCGTCGGCGAACACCGCGCTCATTTGACCCGGTCTTTCCAGAATCTTTTCGGCGAGGGAAAACCCGCCCTTGAAATCGGTCGTCGTCTCATAGACGTTCTCGGGATCGATCTCCAAGCCGGCGTGTTCCATCGCTTCCTTATATCCTTCGTAACGCCTCTTATCGAGTTCGGAACGGTCTTTCGGACCGCCGAGGAAACCGATTTTGGTGTGGCCGTTCTGAATCAGGTAGTCCGTCGCCAGATACCCGCCCCGTTCGTCGTTCAGACGGATGCAGGAGAAATACGATAGGTCTTCCTGGTAGACGTCGACCACGACCGCCGGAATCTTTCTTTTCCGGATGAACGAGAAAGCCGTCTGCGGATAGAACCCGAAGAGGACGAGCGCGTCGAAATGGCGGGAGCTCACCCACTGTTCGAACGCCGCCCCGGTCCGGATGCCGCCGATCACGACGTCGTAGGAACTCTTTCCGGCTTCCTCCTGGAACGAAGCCATGAACTCCCCGTAGAACGGGTTCTTCGAAAAATCGGACAGATGGTCGAGAGGGAGGCAGAGCCCGATCAGGTGGGATTTGCCGGTGGAGAGAGAAACCGCCGCGTTCGAAGGCGTATAGTGCAGATCCTCGATGGCCTTTTCGATTTTCTTTTTCGTCTTGTCGCCGACTCTTCCTTCTTTTCCGTTCAGGACATAGGAAACGGAAGCGACCGACACTCCGGCCCTGGAAGCGATATCGTAAATGGAAGCTCTCTTTTTCATGTTTTGCCTCTTTTCCTATTGTAACGGCCGTATATCAAAAATGCACGTTTCTCTGAAAAGTGCGGACGAAAACCTCTTTTGATTTTTCCTTGTCTTTTTGATGCTTTAGAGCGGATTTAACGGAACTATCCGTTCTTTCCGGACCGAATCCGGATTTTTACTTTTCGTTCAGAGTGACCCGGACGGAGGAATCGTCCATCGAATCGATTGTGAGGACAAAAGGAAGCGTCCAGCCTTCGTCCGCTTTCACTTCGATTTCCTTATTGAACGAATTGCCGCTCCGTTTGAAGAGATCGCCGGACGAAAGCGTTCCGTCCATCTTGTGGAGCGTCCTTTCCACCATGGTTCCGTTCACCGGGGTCATCAGATTCGTTGCGCCGTCCGCCTGCACGACGGAGACCAAGGCGGCGGCCCCGTTATTCGGGTCTAGGTTGTACGCGATCGTGTTCGAATTCGCGATGCGGAAATAACTTCCGCTCACCATGGACGGGGTATCGTAGTAGCAGAACGGGGAAGAAGCGACCGCCTTTCCGTCCCGGCTGTAGGTCACCTTCGTCAGGCGCTGGTCGACGTGGTAAATGAGCAATCCGCTGTCCCTCACGCCTTTAAGGACTTCGTTCCCGGCGTAATTCGTTTTGGCGTCGAGCGCGTTCAGACCCGTCGGGGTGTAATACGAAACCAGATAGAACTCGTCGAAATACGTCCCGTTGAAATCCGAGGCCAGAATCAAAGCGTCCCCGTTCTCCTCGAAGGGTTTTAGCGTATACGACTTTCCTTTTTCCCCGACGGAAGGATTGATCCAGCCGAGGAGATATTTCGAGAAAGCGTCGTGGTCCCCTACGTTCGCGTCCATCATGCAGAGCCGTCCCATCGGCGAACGCGGGAGATAATACGGGTTGCTGCTTCTCACGGTGTTCAGATCGTACGAGTAGTAGTCGTCCAGACCCATCTGGTGTCCCGTTTCGTGGATGTAGGTGTGCGCGTCGATGCCGCTCGACGTCCCTTCGTTCATGAACTGGTACGACGACCAGGAGTAGTTCCTAATTCCGCTTGAAGCGTCCGTCCAGTTCGTAAAAGCCCAGCTGAAACCCGTCGAATCGCCCGAATTGTACGAATGCAGGTTCACAAGATACACGTAGTCGACCGATCCGTCCTCGTCCGAATCGTAATCCGTAAGGGCGTAGTTTCCTTTGACGAAGAGCGACGTGTAAATCGACGAGAGAAGCGTGTTCATCACGTTCGAAAGCCCTTGCTGCTTCACCTGGTTCAGGTACGTCTCAAACGAATAAGAAAGTTCGTAATACGGGGCAGTCGTCCCGGACAGGTCCAGCTTCCCGTAGCTCGATTTCCGGTAGAACGACGAAACCGATTCCCAGTACGACGTCTTGTCCGAAGTTCCGAAAAAGCACGTGTCGATCTTATCGTGCAGGGCGGACGTCGCGAGATTCTTCGATTCCGTCTCGTTAAATACGAGGGGAACGACGAGCATTTTGGCCTTGACGGTCCCGCTTGAAGACGAAGTCGGACCGGAATGCATCCCTTCGTTTTCGACGACGGTGCGGAAATAGTCCTTTCCTTTCGCATACGGGTCTGAGACATTCTCTTTGAATTCGGTCTTCTTCCCGGATTCGTATTTGTTCGCCTCGTTCTGGTTGTAGAGCGGATCCGCCGCGGCGAACGGGTTGCAGGAAACCAGCAAAAAAGAAAAGAGGGAAACGTACAGTCGAACCGCGTTCTTCTTCATCCGTTTTCCTCCTTTCGTAACTTTATACGGCCGTAAAAAGCCCTTAGTCCGTGTAATCCCCCTGGAAATTCTTTTCCTGGACGTAGATTTCCAAAGGGTCCGTGATGTCGTGGATGCCTAAGACCACGTGGCGGACGTTATCGTCCACGATCGTGATCGGATCCTCCTCGTCCCCGGTAAAGACGACCAGGCGGTACTTCTTCACCACGCGGTCCATCTCGTCGAGGATCTCCTGGAAGCGGGCAGGGACCATTTCCTTAAAATACTGCAGCTGGTCGTAGAAGACCGGTTCGATGTAGAACATCGACCCGTCCTCGTTCTGGTACAGCGTGCAGAAACGGTTCTTCAGATCGATCAGGCGTTTCCGATCCGCCCATTCGACATAATCTTTCATAGTTTGAACGGTATCTCCTTTCAACAGACTTCGAAAACTAGTTGATTAACGGCAGCGTCTCTTTTTCGAGCAGTTCGCGTCCCTTGTCGAGCCAGACCTTCTTTTCTTCCCGGCTGTCGGAGAGCTTTTCCGTCTCGTCGAGGAAGATGCGGACAAGATTCTGGTACGCCGCCTTCAGCGTCGAGTGGATCATCTGCATGTCCATGCGGATCGACCCCTTTTCCTCGAAATAGAGCGAAGCGATGAAATTGATAACCATCAGGAGGTTGTTCAGGAACGCGAGGCTCTTGTCTCCGATTCCTAAAAGGATTTGGTCCCTTTCTTCCGGCGTCTTCGCTTCCTTGACGGCCTTATACGTCTCCGCGTCCCCTTCGATCATTTCCGAAGCGGAATTCTCGACGATGCCCGCGATGAGCTGGATCTTCTCGTAACGGGAAGGATCCGCCGCCTTCTTTTTCTTGATGGCCAGGATCTTCTCGGTCAGCGCGAGGCTTTCCTCGATTTCGATATACGATAAGGAACCGCCCCAGAGCGGATCCTTGGGATCCTTCAGGCGTTCGACGAGCTGCTGGTACGTGATTTCTTTCATAATTCCGGTTATTCCTTCTTTTTCAAAGCATCTTTCGCGATACTTTCGATATCCATTTTATCAAATGTGACGGCGTTTATTCCGAAAGTTTTCAGAGAGTAGTATTTTCTTTCTTTTTGAGCGGGATCCGCGCACTTTTTTAAGAGTCCGTTCTCCTTTAAAAGCGTTAGGAGGAGACGCGCGGTCTGGTAACCGAGGCTGACGTAGTTCAGCGAATTCTCCGGATTGAAATCCAGCATGTTCACCTTCTTCTCCTCCATCAGTTCCGGCAGGGCGAAATCCACGATCGGGACATCCACGCTTTCGTACGTGTGCCTGTAGTGCGAACTGTTCAGCGGTTCGATAAAGAGCATGTCGAGTCCCTTCACGTTTTTTAGAAGCGGCGCGAACGGTTCGTTATCCGCCTTCATCGGATCGACGTAGGTGTGTCCTTCGAACCCGACCGGGTCGAAGACGTAGGGAATCGCGCTTGTCGCGAGGAGAAGCGTCAATATGTCCTGGGACGGGAGACCGTTGATTTTTTCGTATTTCGCCTTATACGAGACGGTCTTGCCTTTTTCGTCCTTTACTTCTTCGGCTAAGGACAGATAGACCGGATACTTCGCGTTCCGCATCAGATACCTGAGGTCCACGCTGGAATTCAACACGTCCACGAGCCCGTCGCGCGAGAACACGCCCTGTTTTTCCAGAAGCGCGTTCTTCACCGATTTCAGCTTCTCCTTCTTGAACGGGAGAATGATCTGGTTATCCACCTGCGACCAGAGGGCGTACGCCTTCAAGGGGTCGTCCATCGTGTGGAGCAGGGCCATGAAGCCGCCGACGGAAGCTCCGGCGATGCCGCGGATATGTCCGTGCAGGCCGAATTTAAAAAGCGCGAAATCGACGCCGATCTGGAACGGTCCGCGCGCCCCTCCTCCGTCGAGGACCAGCCCGATGTCCGGAAGGTCCTGCTCTTTCTTCCTGTGAAGAAAAATTCCCATACGCCATGAGGATAACCCACTTTTTCTTTTTCTTCCCTCTTTTTGCGCTTTTCGGACGGAAAATTCTGTTTCCGGGGACTTTCAAAGCGTCTTCCGTAAAAACGGAATATTTCGGAATTAGCGGAACTTTTCCAACCGCTCTTTTTTGTATGTATAAGACTAGCTATATTTCTTTGCACAGAGGCGGTCCGCTTGGTAAAATTATCTAGACTGCAGGTTCTTTTTTGAAAGTTCCTGAGTAGGAAAGCGAGTATATCCGACCTATGAGTTTTTTAGACACGTTGTTCCGTATCGACGCCCGTTCCTTCAATAAAATCCAGAAGAAGGCGCGCGGCGTTTTCTATTACGAAGACCAGATGCGCAAGATGTCCAACGAGGAGCTTCAGGCCCAGACCCCGAAGTTCAAGAAGATGCTTGCCGAGAATCCGGACCTGACCATCGACGATCTGCTTCCGGAAGCGTTCGCGACCGCGCGCGAGGCGGCGAAGCGCGTCATCGGCCAGTTCCCGTATCCGGTCCAGGTCTTCGGCGCGACCGTTTTGAACGAAGGCGACGTCGCCGAAATGAAGACCGGCGAAGGAAAGACCCTGACCGCCACGATGGCGGTCTACCTCAACGCCCTCGAAGGCAAAGGCCTCCAGGTCGTCACCGTCAACGAATACCTCGCCCAGCGCGACGCGGAGTGGATGGGTCAGATTTACCGCTGGCTCGGCCTTTCCGTCGGCATCAACCTGCGCGAGAAGAACACGAAGGAAAAGCAGGAAGCGTACAACTGCGACATCACCTACACGACCAACTCCGAACTGGGTTTCGACTACCTGCGCGACAACATGGCCACGAGCGTCGACCGGCGCGTCCTCCGCGGACTGCATTACGCCATCGTCGACGAGGCCGACTCCATTCTGATCGATGAATCGCGTACCCCGCTCATCATTTCCGGCGGTTCGGGCGTCACGGCGAACTCCTACCAGACCGCGGACCGTTTCGTCAAAGGCCTGCGCAAGGACGTCGATTTCACCATCGACATCAAGAAAAAGCTCTGCAACCTCACCGACTCGGGCGTGGACAAGGTCCAGCGCGCGTTCGGGGTCAAGAACATGTACGACCCGCAGTACGCCGATCTGGTGCACCGCATCCACCAGGCTCTGAAGGCGAACTACATTTTCCACAAGGACGTCGAATACATGGTCACCAACGACTCGATCGAACTGATCGACTCGTTCACTGGCCGTGTTTTGAAAGGCCGCGAATATTCCGACGGCCTCCAGCAGGCGCTGCAGGCGAAGGAACACGTCAAGATCAAGCCGGAAACGGTCACGATGGCGACCATCACCTACCAAAACTTCTTCCGTCTCTACGACAAGCTCGCCGGCATGACCGGCACGGCCAAGACCGAGGAAGAGGAATTCCGAGATATTTACAACATGCGCGTCGTCGTCATCCCGACGAACCGCCCGGTCATCCGCGTCGACGACCCGGACCTCGTCTTCGGTTCCGAAAAAGCGAAGTACAAGGCCCTCGTCAAGGACGTCGAGACCCGCCACGCGAAAGGCCAGCCAATCCTGATCGGCGTCCCTTCCGTCGAGAAATCCGAAATCGTCGACCAGCTCCTGAACCAGGCCAAGCTGCCGCACGAAGTTTTGAACGCCAAGAACAACGAACGCGAAGCCGCCATCATCGCCAAAGCCGGTGAAAAGGGCGCGATCACCGTCGCGACCGACATGGCCGGCCGCGGTACGGATATCAAGCTGACCGACGAGGTCAAGGCCCTGGGCGGACTCGCCGTCCTCGGCACCGAACGCCACGAATCCAGACGTATCGACAACCAGCTCCGCGGCCGTTCCGGCCGTCAGGGCGATCCGGGCTACTCCCGCTTCTACGTCTCCATCGAGGACGAGCTGATGCAGCGTTTCGCTTCGCCGTCCTTGTTCAAGATGTTCGACCAGATGGGGGACCAGCCGCTCGAATCGAAGACGATGACGTCTTTGATCACTTCGGCCCAGAAGAAGGTCGAAGGACAGAACTTCGATACCCGTAAGTCTTTGCTCGATTACGACAACGTCCTCTCCAACCAGAGACAGATCATGTACAAACGGAGAGACGAGATTCTCTTCTCGGAATCCGTCCACGATTCAATCCACGGTTATTTCGAAACGTTCACGCGCAACGCGGTGAACGACCACGCCCGCATGAGCGAAGGCGAGAAGGTCTGCGACGGGAAGGCGCTTGTCGAGTACCTGATCCCGCACTACATGATGCCGGGCCGCGTCAGGGCCGAAGACGTCGACGGGCTGCCGCTCGAGGACGTCGTGAAGTTCGTGACGGCCTTATTCGACAACGACTACGCCAAGAAGCGGGCTACTTTCCCGACCGAGATGCAGGATTACGTCGAAAAGACGGTCGTCCTGCAGATGACCGACCGCAACTGGACCAAGCACATCGACGCGATGAGCAAGCTGCGCGAAGCCATCTACCTGCGTTCTTACGCCAATACCGATCCGCTGCAGTCGTACACCAACGAAGGCTACGACATGTTCCAGAAGATGCTGAACCAGATCGCGACGGACATCACGTCCGCTTTGTTCCGCGTCCAGATCCGTCTGAACGCCCCGGCCCCGAAACCGGGCGTCGCGCCGGAGCAGAAGGCGCCCCAGGAGGGCCCTGCCCAGGCCGTCGGGAAGATCACCCCGAAACAGGTCCCTGCTTCCGAAGCACGCGACGTGAACGGCGAACCGGCCGGACCGAAGTACGTCGCCCGTCCGGGCGAAGAGTCCAACAACGATTAAACGAAGAAAGGAGAACGGATTTCATGAAAGAACTGTACGAACTGAACGGCGAACTCGCCTCCCTTTCTTCCCGTCTCGAAGCGATAAGGGGGTCTCTTTGACCTGCCTTCGCTCGAGAAAAGACAGAAAGAATTAGAAGAAAAAGCCGCCTCCCCGGATTTCTGGAGCCGTCCGGACGAAGCGAAGAAGATCAATTCCGAAACGGCCTCGATCGGCGACAAGATCGAGTCTTTCCGCAAGCTCGACGGACGCTTGGGCGATTTGTCCGCGGCGCTGGAGCTTTTGAAGGAAGAACCGGACGCCCCGCTGCAGAAAGAGACCGAAAACGGGCTTTCCGCTTTCGCCAAGGACCTCGAATCTTTTGAGAACCGGCTCTATTTATCCGGACCCTACGACCACATGAACGCCATCCTGGATTTCCATCCGGGCGCGGGCGGAACGGAGGCCCACGACTGGGCGCTGATGCTTTTCCGCATGTACCAGCGTTTCTGCGAAATCCATTCGTTCCGTTACGAGGTCGCCGACTACATCGAAGGCGAAGAGGCCGGCATTTCCTCGGCGACGATGATCGTCACCGGCAAGAACGCCTACGGCATGCTCAAGAGCGAGAAGGGGATCCACCGTCTCGTCCGCATTTCGCCTTTCGACGCTTCGAAGTCGCGCCACACGTCGTTCGCCTCGGTGAACGTCATGCCGCAGTTCGACGATTCCATCGACATCAAGATCGATCCGAAGGATTTGAAGATCGACCGTTACCGCTCTTCGGGGGCGGGCGGACAGAACGTCAACAAGACCGAATCCGCGGTCCGCGTGACGCATCTCCCTTCCGGGATCGTCGTGACCTGCCAGATCGAGCGCGACCAGATTTCGAATCTGGAGACCGCGATGTCCTTATTGAAATCCCGCCTGTTCGCCAGAATGCAGCAGGAGCGCGAGAAGGAACTCGCCAAGATCAACGGGGTCAAGAAGGATATCGAGTGGGGATCGCAGATCCGCTCGTACGTCTTCTGCCCGTACACGCTGGTCAAAGACCACCGCACGGGTTACGAGGAGACCGACGTGAACAGGGTCATGGACGGGAACCTGCTCGGATTCATCAAGGCGTATCTGGAATATTCGTTCAAGAGGGGCGGAAAGGAATAGGGCATGAAAGAACTGTTCAATTTCAAAAAGACCTTCGGAGAACTGGCCGACTCGTTCCGTCTTCCCCGCTTACGGAGGACGCTCTGGAACTACTTCCTCGTCATCTTCGGGTCGTTTTTACTCGCGCTCGGAGACGAGCTTTTCATCCTGCCGTACGGAATCGTCTCGGGCGGGATCGCCTCGATCGGCGTCATCTTCTCGAACCTTTGGGGATTCGACGCGAACCTCGTCATCACAATCGCCCAGTGGGTCCTCTTCGTTCTGGGGACGCTGATTCTCGGACTGGATTTCGGGGCGAAGACGCTCCTTTCCTCGATCGTCTATCCGATCTTCCTCTACGCGCTGGCGCCGTTACCGGATCATCCGTTCTTCAATCTGACCTATTACGTCACGGACATCCTCAAGGCGGACGCGAACGCGAACCGGCTGATGGTCACGTTCATCGCTGCGGTGGCCGGAGGAACTTTGATCGGTCTCGGCTGCGGGACCACCTACCGGGGCGGGGGATCGACCGGGGGAGTCGACGTCATCTCGCTCTCGCTAACGAAGTTCTTCAACATCAAGGCGTCGATCACGAGCCTCGCGGTGGACATCCTGATCATCTTCTCGAACACGTTCTTCGTCCAATCGGTCGTTCCGGTCCTGATCGGCTCGTTATCCGCCTACGTGTGCGCGCGGATGATTGAACATCTCTATCTGGGGACGAACTCGACGTACTGCGCCCTCATCGTCTCGGATCACTGGAAGGAAATCAACCAGCAGATCATCGACGTCCTGTCCAGGGGGACGACCCTGACCAACGCCTATGGAGGCTACACCGGGAAAGACAAGGTTCTGATCCTCTCGGTCTTCTCGCGCTCGGAATATGACACGATTCAGAAGATCGTCTATAAGGCCGATCCGAAGGCCTTCGTCACGATCTTGCAGGGACACGAGGTGAACGGGGAAGGTTTCCGCCAAATCCCTAGGCGCATCACGCGCGAAGTCGCGCTCGAACGGGGCGAACAGGACATCGTCGCGAAGCACGTCGAAGTGAAAGAGGAGAAGAAGGAAGAGAAAGCCTCTCCGAAGGATGAGAAATCGAAAGAAAACGGATATAATGGATAAGGCCGGAAGAGAAGAAGGAAAGAACATGGATACCAAAGCGTTTGAAGAATTCAATAAATTCGTCGGGAAAGATTTGATCGGAGCGTCCTTGAACGGAAACGCCTTGACCCTGACGTTCGAAAATAAGTTCCTTTTCATCAAAGGGAAGAAATCCTTCCGCCTCTCCGCGCGGGAATCTCTTGCGAACCTGTCCTTGAAGGCCCTAGAGGGAAAGAACCTGAAGGAAGTGCGTCTCGATCCGAACGATTTCGTCTCTCTGAAGTTCGTGAAGGAAGGCGAACCGGTTTTCACGCTGGGGTTCAAGCTCAGGGAAATCGAAGCTCTCTGAACCGCATCCGTATTTGAGAAATAAGCATCCGTTCCCTCCGGGGAACTTTTTTCGTCGTTCTTATGAACGGAAAGCGGCCGGAAAATGGGAAGAACCCCCGTTTTCCGAGCGCTTTCTTTGTGTTGCGGGGAGTTTGGATTATACTTTCTATAGTGCATGGCACGGGAATTCCTATGAAGAAAGAAAACACGGAAGAAAAGGATACGGGCAGGGTCCTTACGCCCCAGGAAGAAGACAGTTACAGCGTCTTCAGAAGGGAGCTGAAGGACACGAAGAAAAAGGCGAAACGCGTAGCGGTGCTGACCGGCGTCATCTGCCTTGTCGCCGGGACGGTCATCGGCGGGGCGGCCTATTTCGTCTATTCCGGAAACGAGGAAACCCGGCTTTTAAAAAAGAGCATTACGGAAAACTGGCTCTATAAAGGGAACTACACGGACAGAGAGCTCGACACGGCCGTGAAGGTCTTGAAGAACGGGGAGAACCTCGTCTCGTATTTCGACCAGTTTACCGCGTACGCGAAGACCAAGGAAGATCTGGGCCTGACGACTTCGTATTCGGGAGTCTACGGGTTCTCGTACGTCCCGACGAGCGTTTCGCTCGATGAAAGGACGAGGATTGGCGGAGAGAAGGTGACGCGGATCATCGACGGGAACCTTTCGCATTCCGTCTCGGAGGAAAAAGGGGAGTCCCTCGAGGTCGGGGACGTCTTCGTCGCGTTCCGTCCGTCCGGGGAGGAGAATTACACGTATATCCAGGACGTTCCCCATTCGTACGTGACGACCCTGTCTTTGGGAAATTCGCCGGAAAAGAAGGCGGATCTGCTGTTTTTAGATAAGGACGACCGTTCCTATAAGACTTTTAAGGGCGTCGCGCCGGGTTCGGCCGGGACGATCCCGGTGACGCTTTCGTCTTCTGACGAAAACAAGAAGCAGCTGTCTTTAAAGATCTGGACGTTCGTCACGGATAACGGCCACGGGGTGGCCGACGCGTTAAAGAGTTATCTTTCTTCGTATGTCTCCGCGTGGGGAGAAATCGATTCGCTCGTCTTGGATCTACGCGACAACGGGGGAGGCTACACCTCCGACGGATATTATTCGGCCTGTCTGTTCCTTCCTAAAGGCTCTACCGTCTACGCCGAAGGGGATAACGAACTGAACGTGAAGAAGAGATACGTCCAGGGAGGGGATCCTTCTTTTTCGGAAGAGAAAGTCAAAAAGATTTCCCTGCTCGTCAATAAGAACAGCGCCTCGTGCACGGAACTGTTCGCGAACGCCTTGGTCGAGAACGACAGGGCGAAACTCTATGGGAGCCGGTCGTACGGGAAAGGCGTGCAGCAGCTCGTTTTGAACATCGACGGACTGTTCGGACGGAAGTACGGCGTGCTCAAGGTTACGAACTCGAAGATTCTGACCCCGAAAGGGAACTGCGTCGAGAACGAGTTCGACGCGAAAGGGAACATTTCCGTCCACCACGGGATGGTTCCGGAAGAATCGAAGCGGACGGACATCTCGTACTACACCTATAACGAGAACATCGTGACGGACGCCGAGATTGAAAAGGAATTCTCCCTGACCGGCGTCGACGGGAAGACCTATTCGTTCGGGACAAGGGGCTTAACCGAATACGGGAAGGTCCAGGTGCTCGACGAACTGAAGAAGACCAATCCGAATGCATATTCTTCCGTGAATCCGACCGACGACAAGTCGTTCCGGAACGCGTTGAAGGCGTATCAGGTCGAAAAGAAGATTTACGAAGAAGGGAAGGCGAACGGGCTCTACGACACGCGGACGATGTACGCCCTCGTCGGAGAACTCGAAAGCCTCTACGCCCAAGGTCAGGAAGATGAAGTGAATTTCGTCCTGAACCAGTAAATATTAAAATCAAACAAGAAACATGGATAAATCGAAACTGGAATTCGTCCCGTTCAAGATCGAAGCCCCGTACAATCCGACCGGAGACCAGCCGGAGGCGATTAAGGAGCTCGTCGAGGGACTGAAGGAAAACCGGAAAGTCCAGGTCCTGCTCGGCGCGACGGGGACCGGCAAAACCTTTACGATGGCGAACGTCATCGAACAGACGCAGCGCCCGGCGATCGTTTTGGTCCACAACAAGACGCTCGCGGCCCAGCTCTACGGGGAATTCAAGGAACTCTTCCCGCACAACCGGGTCGAGTATTTCATCTCGAACTTCGATTTCTACCGTCCGGAAGCCTACATTCCGAAGACGGACACGTACGTCGACAAGGAAGCGGTCATGAACGAGGAAATCGACATGATGCGCGCCTCGGCGATCAACTCCCTGATGTCGAGAAGGGATACGATCGTCGTCGGCTCGGTCGCGTCGATTTACGGCCTCGACGATCCGCGCGAATACGACAATCTGACTTTCGATCTGCGCGTCGGGGAGGAGATCGACCTCCGCGCGACGATGGCCAAGCTCGTCGAG
>CAYUFI010000018.1:27752-30683 GCA_964444175.1 uncultured Clostridiaceae bacterium
CCCGGGCGGACGCAACGCGCTCCTCGAGCGCCTCGTCGAGGCGCAGTACACGCGGAACAACATGGATCTGCGCCCGGGGACGTTCCGTCTGAACGGGAGCCTGCTCGAGATCGCCCCGTTCACGAATAACGGGACGTGCTTACGCGTCTACGTCGACGAGGACTCGAAGATCGAGGAGATGGACGAAGTCAAACTCACGACTGGGGAATTCGTCGAGGAGAGGAACTACTACATGGTCTTCCCGGCGAACGAGCACGCCTCGGGCTATTCGCGCATCCAGGCCGCCTGCGTGCGCATCCGCGAGGAACTCGCCGAACGCCTGAAAGAACTGCATTCCCAGGGGAAGCTTCTCGAAGAGGAACGACTCGATATGCGCACGAGGCACGATCTGGATTCTCTGCAGGAATTCGGGTTCTGCCCGGGCATCGAGAACTATTCCCGCCATATCGAAGGAAGAAAGGAAGGGGAGGAGCCGTTCTGCCTGCTCGACTATCTGTCCGACGACGTCATTTATTTCATGGACGAGTCGCACGTGACCCTGCCCCAGTTCAACGGGATGTACAACGGGGACCACGCGCGCAAGCAGGTCCTCGTGGATTACGGGTTCCGTCTGCCCAGCGCTTTGGACAACCGCCCTCTCCGCTTCGAGGAATTTTACAAGAAGGTCCCGAACATGATCTGCACCTCGGCCACCCCGGGGGATTTCGAACTGAACGAAGCGGACCACCGCGTCGTCGAACAGATCATCCGTCCGACCGGCCTGCTCGATCCGGAGATCGAGGTCCGCTCGAACAAGCTGAACCCGGTCTACGATCTTCTGAACGAGATTCAGGAACGGATTCAGAAGAACGAGCGCGTCATCGTCTGCACCCTGACGATCAACGACGCGGAGAACCTCACCGATTTCTTCAAAACCAAGGGCATCAAGGTCGCCTATCTCCAGCACGAGATCAAGACGCTCGAAAGAACGGAAATTTTATATAAATTGAGAAAAGGCGATTTCCAGGTCGTAGTCGGAATCAACCTTCTGAGGGAAGGCCTCGATATTCCAGAAGTCTCTTTGATCGCGATTCTCGACGCGGACAAGGAAGGGTTCCTCCGTTCGACGAGGTCCTTGATCCAGCTCGTCGGGCGCGTCGCGCGCAACGACCACGGGAAGGCCATCCTCTACGCGGACAGCATCACGCAGTCCATGAAGGAAACCATTGACGAGACGAACCGCAGACGCGCAATCCAGAAGAAATACAACGAGGAACACGGAATCGTCCCGCACACGATCGTCAAACCGCTCGTCGAGCCGGTGCGTCTGATCGATAAGAAAAAGAAGACCGTGGACGTTCTGGCCAAGAAAGGCAAGCTCACGAAGAGCGAGACCCAGAGAATGATCGACGAACTGACCAAGGCCATGAAGAAAGCGGCGTCCGAGCTCGATTTCGAAACCGCGGCCCAGTACCGCGACCAGATCCTCGAACTCAAGGCGAGCCTTTCGTAAGGCTGGATTCCGTTTTAAAGAAAAAAACCGTCCGAAACGTTTCTCTCCTTTGGGGGAAGGGATGCGCCGGACGGCTTTTTTATCGGATGATTCGCTTCGTTTTCTGTTCGTATTTTCAAAGCCGATATGGGAAGGATTGCGCTTGAGTCCGCCCCGGACGCCCCCGCCGATCGGAAGGACGGACGAAAGAGATTCCTTCTTACGTGAAGTCTGATGAATTTCACGGATAGATCGCTGATTTTTCTCTTTTCCATACAAATTCTCCTTTCTGATCCTTCTTTCAAGAGAAAAACGCCTCTGTCCTTTTTTTGGATTCTGTCAGATATCCGGTAAAGAATGATTTCTTTTTCCGAATTCCCTAAAATCTCCTCCTTCCGTCCCCGTTCATCTCCGGAAAGTTCATAAAATAAAATGTTAAGGCTGAATTTTCGCCATTTTCTTTTATATAATGGGAACAGAAAAGAAAGCAGGTAAGAACATATGGAACGGATACGCAAGGCCATCATCCCCGCGGCGGGACTGGGAACGAGATTCCTCCCCTTCACGAAGACCATGCCCAAGGAGATGCTCCCGATCGTCGACACGCCGGCGATCCATTTCATCGTGACCGAGGCGATCAAGTCCGGAATCGAGGACATCCTGATCGTGACGTCCTCTTCTAAGACGGCGTTAGAGAATTATTTCGACGAGAATTATGAACTCGAGATGCGCCTCAGGGAACTCGGAAAATACGAGGAAGCCGACGAAATCCACCAGCTTCCTTCCCTGGCCCACATCTTCTACGTGCGCCAGAAGGAACCGAAAGGACTCGGGAACGCCATCCTCGCCGCGCGTTCTTTCGTCGAAAATGACCCCGTGGCGGTCCTGCTCGGGGACGACCTGATCTTCAACGAAGGCAAGCCGGCCGTCCGCCAGCTGATGGACGCCTACGAGGACAAGAAGACCCCGGTCTTGGGCGTGCAGAAAGTGAAGCACGGGGACACGAAGCGTTACGGCATCGTCGATCCGAGCAAGGAAATCCGGCCGACCGACCGCCTGTTCAAGATCGTCGACGTGGTCGAGAAACCGGACGTCGACAAAGCCCCTTCCGACTACGCGGCCGTCGGACGCTACATCCTCACCCCGGACGTGTTCAAGGTCCTAAGCGGGGTCAAGCCGGACGCGGACGGGAAGATTCAGCTCACCGAAGCGTTCCACCTCTACGCGAAGGAACATTCCCTCTACGCAGCCAACCTCGACGGGGACCGCTACGACGTCGGGGACAAGTTCGGATATTTCAAGGCGACCGTCGATTCGGCTTTGAAGCGTCCGGACATGGGCGAAGACGTCCGCGCGTATCTCCGCGAACTGGTCGAAAAGGAAAAGATTTGAAGGATTTTTGAAAGGGGGCTGTTACGAAATCAACTCTTCGGAAGCAGTATCTGATAGAGGCAAAAAGA
>CAYUFI010000019.1:0-27910 GCA_964444175.1 uncultured Clostridiaceae bacterium
AATAGCTTGTATCTGCAACATGGTTCCAAACATCAGTGGCAAATGTTGCACAATTATAAGTGATAACATTGTACGTGTCATTCTTGCTTTTAATTAATGCAGAAACGCCAGATAATTTTGAAAGAGAAATACTTTTTGTAACGTACATAACATCCTTTGGTCGTTCATATCTTGTATAAAAGCATCTCTCATAGTTGTATAAAACACCCGAATGAGAGTATGAACACAACGACTTGGTCTTTGATCTAGAACTAGAACCAACGGCACCATCTGTCCAAAGACCAATAGAGACTGAGTCACCAGCTGGAAGGTAATAATATCCTACATTTATCGCATAACTATAATTGTTATGAAAAACACAATAAGCATGGCCAGCGCCATGTGTATGCTTCTGTTGACTTTCAATATTGTTGCCATAAGAATCCTTAATTAACACCGTATCTGTTAAAGCATGGTATTCCACCAACACAGAACCACTCGAAGAAGTAAACGAACATAAAAGAGGGGAAATAGCACTAATCAGAATAGCTAATTTTAGATGAATTTTTCTCATAATTGTTTCCACTATTTATGATATAGCGCGATGCTATGATTTGCAACATTTGATAAGATTATCGCAATCGCAAGAATGAAGAAAAAAACAATAATGGACATATTTCCGGTCGTGCCTTGCACGGGCATCTGCTCTGCTTTCCGTCCTATATAACACACCCCCTCCAATGCTAAAATACGGAAATTAAAACCCACCATCAACGGAAAGTGCGTCCGCAACACTTTCCCAGTTTTGAAATAGTTAACGTTGTCATCACTATCTCCAAACTAAGTGAAATAAACCAGAGTTTCTTCCTGTGTTTCAAATTTCAATTCATGGACACCGAAGCGATACATCCATAGTGTCCCATATGATCAGCGACTACCCAATTGGCATCTTGGATTTTTGCGTGCTTGTAATTTGTGTTTTTCATGGTGCTTTCCACCTTTTGAAAATATTAACGGTAAGCAATATTGGGTACACTATAGCTCAAATCTTATCTGTGTCATCAAATGATTTCCCTCCTTCATTTTCAGCGGATTTAATCTTATGATTGCCCCCGAAAGGAGACGTTTTAGGTTCCATGGGTGAGAAGAAGTACAAGACGTACGCCGCGGAGTTCAAGGTGAAGAAGGTCGAGGAGTTTCTGAAGTCCGGGAAGAGCCAGCGTGAGTTCTGCCAGGAGAACGACATCAACCTGACGACGTTCCGCTGCTGGATGGAGAAGTCGCAGATTGCGACTTCTCCCGTTCAGAAAGGAAATCGCCTGCTCAGCTGACTGTCGCTTAAAGACCATGCCGTCTCCAGAAAATCATAAAAATCGGGTTCTGAAACACCCGTCGGCTTTCTTGCCATGCTATACCTCTTTCTGGAATGACAGGTGGGGTTCTTCGGGTAGAGCGGTCAACTAGATCAAAGGACCCCACTTGTCATTCCACTAATTGACCGGGTATATTTTATCATTATGGCATCAAAGCCCGTCAATAAAGCGGTGTTGTTACCAACACTTTGGTAAGATATCGATTTGCAAAAAAGGAAAAGCCGCTCCGGGACGAATCCGCGGAACGGCTCTGTTCGAGTTTTGAAAGAAGTTTTACTTCATCTCGATGAAAATCGGGACGAACGGAGAAACGACCTCCGCTTTCGCCTTCTCGTAATCCTCGACGAGTTCCTTCGGAAGATACTTCTTCGGAACGAACACCTCGTAGACGTACGAATCGAACCAGGCGTCGTCCATCGTGAAATACCCGTCCTTGCCGTTTTCCTTGCCCCAGGAATTCTCGACCTTCCAGCGGTCCGGTTTCCCGTCGGTGAGGTTGACGCCGGTGAACGTCATGGCGTGGCAGCAGGTATTGGTGCGGTACATGAGGTTTTCGCCTTTGTCGTCCGAGAACTCGAGATCGAGCATCTCGTCGAGTTTGTAGATGCCCTTGGCGAGCAGGCCTTCCTTACGCATCGAGGAAGCGACGACGTCCGCGCCGAACCAGACGAGATCCCCGCCCTTCAAGGCGGCGACGACCGCGTCTTTCATTTCCTGGACGGACGTCTGGAACACCGTCGTTTCTTCTCCTCCGACGACGTTCTGGACGTACTCGCTCGTGTATTTGTGGTGTTTCTCGATTCCTTTGACCGGATAATCCGCTAAAGAAATGTAATCTCCGAGCTCGACACCGATGTACTTCTCGTAGAATTCTTTTGGAGTGAGCGTGCCGAGATCCACGAACTTGTTGTCCTTGTCGCGGTACTGGTACGAGAACGAATGCACCGGCTCGCCCAAAGCAACCGCGAGCAGGCGGTAGACTTCCGAAAGCATCTTCGCCTTCATCGGAGCGAAATCCGTCTCCGGATTCTCCGCGTAGGCCTTGCGGATCAGGGCGACGTCCTTATGGAGCAGGGCGTTCAACGTCTCGTTCAGCTCCGTGGTATCCGTCGAGCAGGCGCCGTCGGGCATCTCCTCGATCGGGACGACCCCGTACTTCTTCACCAGCGAGGAGAAGAACTCGAAGTACCCTCCGTCCGCGTTCCCGAAGTTCAGGATGAACTCGTTCAGACGGGAATCGTATTCTTCCCCGGCGAGCTTGATCGCCTTGTCCAGGACGAAATTCGATTTTTCGAGACGGTCGTAGAATTGCAGATACGCCTGCGAAAGCTCGATGTTCTTCGCGTTGAGCTTCTTCATCAGGATCGCGCGGACGACGTTCAGGCCCGCGAAGAGCCAGCATCTTCCCGAGTGGCGCTGGTTGCAGACGTCTCCACTGTCGACGTCGATTGAATAAACGGTCCTTTGCTTCCGATAGACCAAAGGATCGACGGCAGAAGCGTACAGCCCGTTCTTTTGGACCGCGCGGCCGGCGATTCTGTTCGCCTTCCTTTCGGAATACGATTTTTCAAAAGACGAAATTTCGTCGAGACTCAGTTCTTCTTTCATATTTTGATTTTTCCTTTCCTCCCTTTGTACGTCGATATTATACTCTAAATCTTTCTTCTTTCCGGGAATTCGCTTTCTTTTCCGGTGGACCGTATCTATAAGAAATGGAAGGCGGAAGACGAAAAAGCCTGTTGAAACGCAAGGATTCAACGGGCCTTTTCTGACACAAAGTCCTGAAACGGGACCGATTTCAGATCTTCGCCTTTTCTCCGACTTCCGCTCCGTTTTCGATCTTGATGCTGTTCGAATACTCGACCCGGGCGACCGTGCAGCCGGCGCGGAGAGTTACGTCCTTTCCGCGGACGACATCCGCCTTCACCCCTTCCAGATCGATCGTGTCGCCTTCAATCGAGGAAGTAATCAGGACGTTCTTTTCCGGAGGCAAAGCGTCTTTCCTGCTGTTGATGCTTAAGAAGAATTTCCCGAACGAGATCGAGCTGACCCGTTCGCGGTCTTCCCGGACGATAATATCCGTACCGCCCATCGAACCGATCCGTACCATGCCTTCGTCCCTTCCGGTATGGATCTCAATCTTCTCCGCGTTGAGCAAGCCGCCGATTTCCGCCTTTCCGCAGATTTCCGCCAGCCCGTCGGCTTCCGCGTCCCCGTTTAAAGAGACGGAACCCGAAAATCTCAGACGGTCCGCCTTCGCGCTTGAAGCGGACAAAGCCCCGGCGACGTTAATCGACCCTTTCGAAACAAGCTTCCCGTCCGAACGGAACGAACCAGAAACACGGATGTCCTTCTCCGCCGAGATGTCCCCCGTGCCTTTTAATGAACCGGAGACCATAAGTCTCTTGCAGTGCAGGGGTCCTTCGAACCGTCCGCCTCCCGCAATCGAGATGGTTCCGTGGTCTCCCGAAGAAATGCGTCCGCTTCCGGCGATGCGGACGGAATCGCCGTCCTCGTCATCATCATCCTCATCATCATCGTCCTCGTCATCATCGTCCTCGTCATCATCGTCCTCGTCATCATCGTCCTCGTCCTCGTCCTCGTCATCATCGTCCTCGAAGAACTTGTTTCCGCCGAGGTCAATCGAGACGGAATGCCCGTCCGCGGAGACGATGTCGTGCTTCTTCCCGTCCTTAGACGTGTAATGGATTCCTTTCGAATCGACGTCGACCCGGTCTCCTCCGTCCTCGATGTGGATCCCGTCCGAATCGATCGAAGCGCTGTGCTTAGAGGATTCCTTTTCTTCTTTAACTTCTTCTCCGCCGGTGACGTCTTTTTCTTCCGTATCATCCGTAAACCAGAACATAATGCTGTTTCCTTTCTTGATTTATTCGTCTTTTTTTGAATTGTCCGCCGAAAGCAATTCCTTCATCTTCGCCATGATTTCTTCGGAAAGATCGATGTCTTCCTTCCCGGACAGGCGGAGATAAACCCTTTTCAGCGAACTGGACTTATAGACCTTCTTCCCGTACGACGTCTCGATCACGAGTTCCGGATCCTCATCGGCCGGAGCGGTCAGTTCCTTGGCCAGCTCGCTTAAGGACGAGGCGTCCTTCGCCGCGATGATGAGGTTCATCCGCTCGCAGATTGGTTTTCTTAAGAAGAACGTCTCCTGACCCGTCTTCGTCGCGACCCGTATGAACCAGCTCTCCGGAATCAGGCCCATCCGTTTGTAACGGTACAGAGCTCCGTACGAGATTCCGTACATCGAGAGCAGTTCCTGCTTCGAAATCAAATCCTTGTTTTCTTCCGAATCCATCCTTGCCTCCTTTTAATTTAACAGTGTTACGCTTAACCTGTGCCTCTATCTTATTCGTAACAATGTTACATTGTCAAGAAGGAAAATCCGAAAAAATTTTTTTACAAAGAGAGAAAAGTGTGCTGTAAAAAAACACCGGGACATACTTCGCTTTTCTTTCTGAGTGCTAGAATAAAGCCAAAGGAGGGAATTGATTATGGATTCCATCAAGAAGTATCTTGCTGAATTTGTCGGTACGTTCATCCTCGTCGTCATCGGCTGCGGCACCGCTGTGGCGACGGGAGCTAATGTCGTCGCTACCGCCTTGGCCTTCGGTATTACGATCGTCGCGTTAGCGTATTCGGTCGGCCGTATCTCCGGCGGCCACGTCAACCCCGCCGTATCCCTCGGTGTTTATCTGAACGGCGGAATGTCTCTGAAGGATTTCTGCTGGTACGTCGTCGCGCAGATTCTCGGCGCCATCGCCGGATCCGCGGTCTTAGGCGCGTTCTTCGGCGGCTATAAGGCCACCGGCGCGAACAACGTCGCGGGCATTGAAGCCCTCGGCGTCGAGCACGGCCCGGCTCTGGCTTACGGCTTTGTCATTGAACTCGTCCTGACCTGCATCTTCGTCCTCGCGGTCCTCGGTCTCACTTCCAAGAAGGAAGACTCCTCGGTCGCCGGACTCGGCATCGGCGCGGTTTTGACCGGCGTCCATCTGCTCGCCATCAATCTGACCGGCACCTCGGTCAACCCGGCCCGTTCGTTATCGGCCGCTCTCTTCGCTCTCGCGGGCGGAGACACCGAGTCGATCAAGGAGATTTGGATCTTCATCCTCGCTCCGTTAGCCGGCGCCGCCTTAGCCGCTCTCTTATGGAGATACGTTTTCCATAAGGGCGGAGAAGAAGCGAAATAGTTCTTAAACCCAATCACGAAAAAAGGAACCGGGCTGCACCGGTTCCTTTTCATGTGCTTAGAGACGGATTGGAATTATTCCCCGAATCGGTCTTTATAAGCCTTGATGTCGTGCGCGATGACCTTCAGCGCTTCGTCGCGCCCTTTGGTTCCCGGGACGACGGTCTCCTTGCCTTCGAGGACCTTGTATGTCTCGAAGAAGAACTGGATTTCGTCGGTCAGGTGCTTCGGGAGCTGGTCGATGTCCGTGTAGTCCTTGTAGAACGGATCGTCCGGGCAGACGGCTAAAATTTTCACGTCGCGCAGACCCTGGTCGATCATCTCGACCATCCCAATCGGGCGGGAACGGACGAGTGTCATCGGCAGAATCGGCTCGGACATGATCAAAAGGACGTCGAGCGGATCGTGGTCTTCCGAGAGCGTGCGGGGAATGAACCCGTAGTTCTGCGGATAGTGCGTCGACGTGTAGAGGATGCGGTCGAGACGCAGGAGTCCGGTCTCCTTGTCGAGCTCGTATTTGTTCTTCATGCCTTTGGAAATTTCAACGTACGTCAGGAATTCCTCGGGCGCGATGCGCTGATCATCGATGTCTTTCCACGGATTCATAAAAAACTTCTCCTTCGCTAAGAGTCTAGCGCGGAGAAGGAAAGATTCCAAATTGAGAGCGGTTCCCTTACTTTTTCACGCCTTTCTTTCTTAAGGAAAGGGAATACTTTAAAGAAGAGACCGACGCGATGTCGAGCGTCTCTTCCTTCTTGCCGTCCTCTTTTCCGGTCAGGAGGTATTTTCCTTTGGAAAGAGAAAGCATTTCCGGCTTGAAACGGGAATATTCCTTCTCGTCCGTCAAAAAATCCACTTTCTTCGAACGGACGATTGCGTCCTCGAGGAACCCGATTTTATCGAAAAGGGAAGAAGGGTCCTTCTTTTCCGTTTCGATTCCCCTTAAGACGAGCGAGAGGTCCCTCTGGTCGGCGTAGGGGAGAAGGGACTCGAGAAGATCGACGGAGTCTTCGAGCTGTCCGTCGGATAAGGACGGATCGCGGTACAGGGAATCCTCGATGACGTCGAGTTCCTTCCGCGAAAGGAGCGGGGCGTTTAAGAAGTATTTCCCGTCCTCGTTAACGGCCACGGTGAAGCCGTTCGCGTCGAGGTCTTTCAGCCCCTGCAGGAGTTCATCCTTACCGACTTCCTCCCCGAACTGTCCGTCGAACTCCCCTATGAGGTCGTTTAAAGACAGAGGGGAAGAATACGATGAATCCGTCCTGAGGATCTGATAGAGTTCCAGCAAGAAAAAAGTCGGGTGTTTCATAAAGGCTGTTCCTTTCTTCCGTCTTCTCCGCACGGGTAGCTTTCGTCCGGAAGGGAATTGATGATGAGCGGCTCGGGGAATTTTTGATAATCCGCTTCTTCGTACGAAACGAGCGCGGCGGATTCAAGCGTCCGGACGGAGGCCTTTCCGTTCAAGAAGACCGAGACGTTCTTTCCGGAAAGACGCACGTTTGTTCCTTCTTTTAAATCCTCTTCGAACGGCTCGGAAAGTGCGAAGCGGAAGACAAACTTCCGTTTCATCAGGATCGTATCCGTTCTCGGCAAAGCGAGCATCAAAAGGGAATTCTTCCGCTTGGAAGGAACCCAGGCGGCGAAGATTTCCTTCCGATCTTTCAAAACCGTTCTTTCCAGAACGAACTTCGAAGGAAGATACGGATAGAGGAACGCCCCTTTGTCCCATAAGGAAATCTCGTCCCCGTTCAGTTCGTAAGGAAGAGGGACGTCTTTATGTAAAGCGGGCTTCCTTCCCTTTAATCCGAGGACGTTAAGGCGGTAATCCTTCATTTCGCGGGCGAGATTCTTCATCTCCGTAACATCGTCCCAGCCGTGCTGGTCCTGTTCGATCCGCGTCTTGAACGACCAGTACGAAAGGAGGGAAAAAGCGTATTTCGCGAACGGAGTCCTAGCGTAAAGGCGGAGCCTTTTGGCGTACTGGGCGAGATACCATGGATTGTTGAGTGAAGCGAAGGACAGCACGCGCGGGAACCCCGAAAGCAGAATCCTTTCCGCTCTTTTCGGGTCCTTCTTCATTCCTTTTCCTTCCGCGTAGAGGTCCGCCAGCTTGTAGTTCGCCTCCAGGTCCTTCCCGTGCGCGCCCAGATAGAAGTATTTGAACGCCTCGTCGTAATCCTTTTTGACGTTCGGCGCCCCGTTCAGATAGATGTATCCGCAGGCCGTATCCGCCCCCGCCTTCTTGAGGTAATAGAGCGCCTTGGCCGAATCCTGCTTGTAACCGAAAGCAGACAGCCCGTTTTCGTCGGGTTCATAACAGGCGTATTCCTGTCCGAGGTCCGCGTCGATCTCGGGGAAGTCGCGGTCGCGGAGCTTTTCAAGGCAGAAATGCCCGATCTTTTTCTGAAGCGGACTCGGCGGGAAGGACTGCATCGCGCGGAGCTCGTCGTAGATCATCCGGAGCTCGTCCGTCGTGAGGTCCTTCTCTTCGAGCGGGAGGGAGTCGTTCTTTTGATACCGCTCCAGGGAAGAAACGGCCTCTCTGACGATCGAAGCAAAGGTCTGGTCGTACTGTTCCTGCGTGACGCTATTCTTATATTCTGGCCAGTACTCCTCCTCGTCGAAGAAACCTTTCTTCACGATCCGGCAGGACGGATCGAACCCGAACCCGTTGAAGATGAGCGAAAGGTAGTTCATATCGAAGAGGTTCTCCCCGTCGGGGGCGTAAGCGGGAAAGTCCTTCGTTTTCTCAATCTTCGCCAGGACGTACAAGAAGACGAGGAATTCCTCTCTGCTCACTTCTCCGTTCAGCGCGGCGTTCAGCCAGGAAAGAATCACCGGATAATCGAAAAACTTTTTGCCGGAAGGATCGTCCTCCGCCTCGAAGGTGAAACGGTAATGGCCCTGATATTCCGGATCGAGGAAATGCGGGATGCTGACGCGATAAACGAAGAGGTTTCTCACGTCTTCGGCGGTGACGGTCAGGAATTTATGGCGGCTATTTTCGGATTTCATACACTGAACATTATAGCGGGGAACTTCTGAGAAGTCAGAAGGAAGTAAGACAAAAGGCGGCGAACAGGTTTCGCCGCCTCAGAGCTTGGATTAGAACGCCTTACTTGGCCTCGCCGGAAGGTTTGTCTTCCTTTCCCTGACCCTCTTTGGCGAGCTTCAGGAGCATGGCCTGTTCGTACGCCGCCTCTTTCTTGGCATGCGCGACCGAGAGATCTTCCTTGGCCTTGTCCCATTCCTTTCCGTGGAGCGGATAGAACCACATCGCCACGAACGAGAGGACCAAGAGAATGCCGGTGATGAAGAGCCAGCAGAAGAAGAACCAGTCTTTGGCCGAATCCGGCTGACCCATGAAGTCGGTCGTGCCGTCCGCGAGGTTGAGGTCGAATTGGAATCCGAACGCTCCAATCAGGACCGGGAAGAGCGAGACCGCGATGGACTGGGCCGGCTTGGTGATGAGCGAGTTGATGCCGGCGTAGACGCCTTCGCGGCGTTTGCCGTTATCCATCTCGTCCTTATCCATGACGTCGCCGTTGATGAGCGGAATCAGATAGATACCGCCCGCCAGACCGGCTCCGGCGCAGAAGAAGAATAAGACCGTGACCCAGAAGAATCTGCCTAAGAACGAACCGAGGAGGCAGCCGGCTCCCATCGTGCCGACCGCAATCAGGATCGAAGTTCTCGTACCCCATTTCGGAGTCATCTTGACGAAGAGGATGATGAAGAGGACTAGACCGAGCGCGATCGCGCCGTAGAGGACGTAAATCGAAGTGCCGCCGAGCCAGCCGTTTGTCGTGATGCTGTCGTTGGCCCACATGCCCGTTAGATAAGCCAAGCCGACCATCAGCGCGCTCTGCGCGTAGATGACCGTCCAGGAGACGACCTCGAAGAGCAGGAACGACTTGTTTTTGAGGCACATCTTCAGACCTTCCCAGAACTTCGGCTGTTCTTCTTCCTGGATATAGCCGTTCTCCTTATAGAAGAACGTCGAGAAGAAGACGATGGCTCCGCAGACGATGCCGGAGATGGCCATCGCGACGCAGAACATTTCGTAGTTGCCCTTGATCATCGCGTCGAGCTGGGAATTGAGGACCATCGGCGCGCCGTAGTTGATGACCGAGAAGAGGATGTTGACGATGAAGATTTTGTTGCGCGCCTTGTTCGTGACGGCCATTTCGTACGGCATGACGTAGATGGCCGAAGCGATGGCGGTGTAGACGATGTCGTAGAGGAATAGGCCGAGGAATTCCTGGATGAAGAGGAACCACTGCTCGTGACGGTCCGGGAACGAGAGCCACATGAGCGCGTAGATGACCGCCATAATCGGGGCTCCGTAACGGATCCACGGGCGGCGTCTGCCGAGCTTGGAATGCGTCCGGTCAGCCAGGAACCCGTAGATCGGGTCGTTCAGCGCGTTCCAGACGCCGAAGAGAATCCAGATGATGTTGTTCAGACCCTGATCGAGCCCGAGCTTGTTGACGAACAGATACTGGAAGGCCGAACCTTCCGCGAAGGCGCAGAGAAGACCTGTCGCCGCATTGGCGGCGCCTAGCCACACTGCCGAGCTGGTCTTGACCGGCTTTTCCTCGAGAACCTTCCCCTGCAACGGGGTGGTGTCCTGCACTGTTTCTTCTTTCATAAGCAATCACTCCTCCTTTTTTATTAAATGGTTTGCAACCAGGAAGTCTTTTTCTGTTTTTTTGTATTCCTCCGGGTAGTTCCGGTAGGAATCGGTATGGTCGACGTTCGGGAAGTATCTGAGGATGGTCTTATCTGGACGCGCCTCATAGATTTCCTTACTGTGGGCCGGCGGGATGAACTTGTCCGCGTCGCCCTGGATGAGGAGCAGGGGAACCCCGCTCTTCTTCACGCTGTCGACGGGTCTCACGTCTTTATACGAGAACCCGTAACGGAGTTTCAGGATGGGAGAGCCGAAGTCCGCGAAGAACGCCGGCAGGTGGTACAGCGTGATCTGATACCGCATCAGCTCCTTCATCGAAGCGAACGGAGAATCGGCGATGACGAAGGACAGGTTGTCCTCGGTATGCTTCATCTCCAGCAGGACGCAGGCGGCGCCCATGCTCTCCCCGTGCAGGCCGATCTCTAAGTCGGGCCCGTACTTCTTCCGGAAATAGGAGACGATTTGGTGCAGGTCCTCGCTCTCTTTGTAACCGAGGGTGACCGCGTCTCTCTTATTGCCCCCGTGCCCCCTTTCGTCGTAGAGATAAAGGGCGTAACCGAGGCTTCGGAAGAGCTTGGCGTACTTGAGGCTTCCTTCTCTCGTCCACGTGTAGCCGTGGGCGAAGATGACGAGCTTCTTTTCCTTACCTGGATAGTAGTCCCCGTGAAGGACGTATCCGTCTTCCAACGTTACCGGACAGTCTTCTTTCTCCCAGTCTCTGACGTCTTCGGAAATGACTTTCTTGTCGAGGTCGGTCTTCAGACAGAAATCCCTTTCATAAAAACGGGGATGGGTCAGAAGACGGACGAAATAGCAGCCGATTCCGAACGATAGGCCGAAGGCGGTTAGAGTTAGGGAAGCGGCGACGAGAAGGACAATCCAATACCATTCCATAGCTGAAAACGCTTTCAACGTACATTATCTTAGCAACCTTTTCCGGCCTTGAAAAGCCCGAAGGCGTCGGGCTTTTGTTCAAACTTGAACCAGTTTCCGACTATAAATTGTTCAATCCCTTAAAAAATGCCCGAATCGAGGCTTTTCGGAACGGCAATCCTTCTTCACAGAAACCGGAATATTTTTTTGAGTTTCCTTTAAGAAAACATAAGAAAAAAGACATTTTTCTGAAAAAGCATCCTACTTTTCTCTCTTTTCTACTAAAATAATATTGGCCGGTTTTTCGTACGGTCTTTTAGGAAAGAAGGGTGGTTCCCATGGCTAAGAATGTGGTCATTACGGGCGGCGCTCGCGGGTTCGGTTTCGCGATGGCGTCCGACTTCTATCAACTCGGTTACGACGTCGTTCTCATCGACGTTTCCGAAGAGAATCTCTTAGAGGCGAAAAGGAATCTTTTAAGCGACAAGAAAGGCGAAGTCCTCGTTTACCAGGGGGACATCACGAATCAGGGCACGATTGAGTTCATCATCGGCGACGTGGTTTCGCGTCTGGGGAAAATCGACGTCTGGATCAACAACGCCGGCGTGAACCAGCTGATGAAGCCGGTCTGGGAACTCGATCAGCAGACCGTTTCCCGCCTCATCGACATCGATCTCAAGGGGACGATCCTCTGCTCCTCATCGATCATGAGGCTTTTCTCCGAGCAGGGACACGGGCAGATTTATAACGTCGAAGGCCTCGGTTCCGACGACGGTAAGGTCTACGGTCTTTCCGTCTACGGAACGGCTAAGCGCGGCGTCACGTATTTCACCGAAGCGCTCGCGAACGAAGTGAAGAAGGATGGTCTCCCCGTCCAGGTCGGAAAGATCACCCCGGGAATCATGATCACGAACTTCATCAACCACAACCTCGGGGATCAGACGTTCGAACTGAGCGAATCGACCAAGAAGATTTACAACATCCTCGGAGACTATCCGGAGACCATCGCGCGTTTCATGGTGAAGCGCATCGACAAGAATAAGAAGAACGGCGCCAAGTTCACCTGGCTCACCAAGAGGAGGGCGTTCGCCCGCTTCCTCAAGGCTCCTTTCTCGAAACGGGATTTCTTTAAGGAAAATCAGGAGAATAAAGAATAAAGGATGGAGACGTACGTTTCTTCTTCCGAGCGCAGGCGCTCCCCGATCTACACGTATTACCGGCGCTACTTCTGGGGCAGCTTCGTGTTGCTTTTGGTCTGGACCGGACTGGTGCTCCTCTTCTATCTCGGACAGGAGATCCCGGATAAGACGCTCGAAGTCTTCGTCTGGATTTTCTTCTCCGTCATCGCGCTGAGTTTCCTTTACTATACCGTTAGGCTCCTCGTCTTCCTCCATATGAAGCTCGGGCCGGCGGAGGAAGCGACTCCGGTCGGGGTCGAAAAGAAGAAGTTTTTCTCGACATACGCTCTGGTCTACGTTCTGAAGATCGATGGGAAACAGCAGAAAGCCGTGACCCCGGCGGTCTTCTCGGATTCTCTCCGCTCGGTCTTAAGCGTACGGGATTATCAGGAGAAGGAAGCCGTCGTCGCGTATTCGCCCCTGATGAAGAAAGCGATTCTGCTGCGGACAACGATTCGCTAGAAAAAAGAAAGGAGAAGGCACATGGAAAACGAACGGAAATGGACCGAAGTCGAACTGCTGAAGTACGCTCCTTTCCCGTGCGCGATGGCAAAGGTCGGCAAGACGGCCGACGAGACGTACATCGTCTACGTCAATCCCGCCCTGACCGAATTCTCCAAAGGCACCCTCCGTCCGGGAAAACCGATAAAGCTGGCATCCGTTCCCTATTACGAGGAAAGTTTTTTTGTCCTGATCGAGCAGGCCGTGCGGGGATATTCCGTCGAGAGGAAAATGTATTTCCCAGGCACGGGCCGCTGGATTCTCTTCCTCGCCTACAAAATTTCCGACGAAGGGGACGTCGTCCTCTCCGTCAAGGACATCCAGGACGATTATGTCGCCCACAAGGTGGAGGCGGATAAAAAGAAGACCGCGGATTCCATCATCGAAATGATGGAAATTTTCAGCACGAACGATCCGATCGAAAAGAAATTCAACGAACTTCTCAAGGCCCTGCACGCCTCGTTCTATTCCGACCGTTGCTTCGTCCTCATCTACGCGCGGGACGGAAATCCGACGCAGGTCTACGAATACCACCGCCCGAACAGGACCTCGCGGAAGAAGGATCTGGAATCGATGAATTTCCGCGTCAGCGAGAAATGGATGAAGAACGTCACGTCGAAGGACAAGGACTTGTTCTTCAATAGGAACTTCGACCCGAAATTCCTCGAGGAATATCCGCAGATCGCCGCCTCAATCAAAGAATTCGGCCTGCACAACTTCATGCTCGTCCCGCTCTACGAGAAAGGCGAATGCATCGGCTGGCTCGGCGCGGACAACATCGGGGAAGGCTCTTTCCGCGCGGCCAAGTCGTCCTTATTGACTCTCGCGCCGACGGTCGCGTCCTCGTACGTCAACGACATGCTCGTGAAAAGGCTGACGTATTTTTCCGAAAGCGACTCCCTGACCGGGGCGAAGAACCGCAACAGTATGGAACTCGCCATCGACGGCTACAACGAACATCCGGGGAAGAGCCTCGGAATCGTCTTCTCCGACGTCAACGGCCTGAAACACACCAACGACACCAAGGGCCACCGCGCCGGGGACGTTTTGCTGCAGAACGCGGCGAAGCTTTTATCGCAATACTTCCCGATCGGGAGGATCTACCGCGCCGGCGGGGACGAATTCGTCATCCTGGATCCGGATTCGACGAGAGAGGAATTCGAGAAGAAAGTGAATGGTATCCTGGATTCCCAGAGCAAATTCGGAGTGAGCGTTTCCCTTGCTTCCGAATTCCTCGAACCGGTCGTTTCCCTGCGCGAAGAGATCGATAAGACCGACGCGAAGATGTACGAGGCGAAGCGGGCGTTCTATTTGCTCCACCCGGAATACGGAAGATAGGACATGGACGAAAGCATCAAGGAAGGTACCCTTCCTTTCGGGAAATACAGGACCTATTATCGGATCGTGAATCCGGAGGGGAAGAAGACCCCTCTCCTTTTTCTGCACGGCGGACCGGGCTCGACGCTGAACTCGTTCGAAGCGCTCGACCCGCTCGCATACGAGGATGATAGGCCTTTAGTCATGTACGACCAGTTCGGCTGCGGCCTTTCTTCGAGCGACGACGCGCATCCGGAGCTCTACTGCAGCAAAACCTGGGTCGAAGAACTGAAGAATCTCCGGAAAGGATTGGGACTGAAGGAAGTCCATCTGCTCGGGCATTCCTGGGGAGGGATGCTCGCGATTATCTACCTCACCTCCTATCCCCACGGAGGAGTTAAAAGCGTGATTCTCTCCTCGACCCTCTCGTCGGCTTCCTTATGGGACAAAGAGACGCACCGCCTCATCGGATATCTGCCTAAGGAAGATCGGAAGATCATCAGAGAATGCGAGAAGAGCGGGAATTATGATTCCGAAGAGTTCTCGAAGGCGGTCGGGGACTATCTGAAGCTGACCGTGTACGACCCTTCCAAAGCGTACCGGAGAGGAATTCAGCCCCCGAAAGGAAAATCCGGGACGGTTTCGTACGTCACGGCCTGGGGACCCTCCGAGTTCCGCCCGCTCGGAAATTTAAAGGATTACGAATATACGTCAAAACTGAAGAAGATCGACGTGCCGGTCCTGCTTTTAAACGGAGGAAACGACGAATCTACCCCGCTGCAGAACAAAGTGATGTACGATCATATACAGAGTCCGAAGAAATGGGTGATCTTCGCGAATTGTCGGCACAAGACGTATCTCGAAGCGCCGAGAAAATACATGAAAACCGTGAAGGAATTTATCGATCATGAAGACTGAAATCCGCAAAGCACAAGAAAAAGACATCCCCGAACTAATCGAACTGCTGAAGCAGGTCAATGCGATCCACGCCGGGCGCAGGCCGGACATTTTCCGCTACGCGACGAAATATTCCGCCGAGGAACTGAAAAAACTTTTGGCGAATCCCTCCTATTTCATTTTCGTCGCGGCCGACGAAAAGGACGAGGCGGAAGGATATGCGATCTGCCTGGACGCGACGATTCGCGGCGACGCGATCCGCACGGAAATCAGAAACCTCTACCTCGACGACCTCTGCGTCGACGAAAAGGCGAGGGGCGGACACATCGGGACGAAGCTCCTCGATTTCGTGAAGTCGTTCGCCAAGGAGCAAGGATTCGACATCCTGACCCTGAACGTCTGGGAGCTCGACAGGGAAGCGAAGAAATTCTATCTGAGCCAGGACATGCAGGTCGAGAGGACCACGCTCGAATACAAACCCGTCCGGCCTTTTTTCCGCTACAATACATCTGAAAAGAAACCGGTCCGGTTTCTTTATCCAACGGGGACCGAGTAGAACAGGCGCGTCAAGCGGCGGAGGATGGGAGGTCGCCTCCGCACGAAGGGAAAGGAATTTCCCGCGGACCTGTTCGCTGCCGCGGCCGATACGAACCGTTCGTTTCTTTTTCACCTCCTGGAAGGGAAGGAATTCCCCATGGGAAAATCCGGCCGGCTGGTCCACCGCATGGCGTACGACGCGCTCTTTGTCGCCCTTTACGCCGTACTCGGTTATTTCACGATTCCTATCACGGATAACGTCCGCTTCAGTTTCGCGGGAGCGGTCCTTTTCGCCGCGGGCCTTTATTACGGACCGGTCGATTCGGTCATCATCTCCGTATTGGGGGAGTTCTTGCTTCAGCTCAGCGGACCGTACGGACTGTCCCCGACCACCCCGCTTTGGTGCTTGCCCCCACTTTTTAGAGGCTTGGTCGTCGGCATAGCGGAACTGCTGTACCGGAAGAAAGGAAGCCACCTCGAGGGACACCTTCTGTCCTACGCGCTCTGTTTCGCCCTGGGAAGCCTTTTAACGACTTTCGCGAATACGGGCGTCATTTACCTCGACGGGATGATCATGGATTATCCGGTCGAGTACACGTACATCACGATGCTGATCCGCATCGGAGTCTCCCTCGCCTCGTGCGCCGTCTCGGCTTTCCTCGTCTATCCGTTGATCCGGGCGCTCAGGAAAATCCAAATCCAGTAAAACAGAACCCTTCGGACGGAAGATCAGGGAATTCCCGCTTCTTTCAGGAAGGATTCTTTTTTTGAAACCGGATTTTACTTCTGATCCGCTTTCGCGATTTCTTCCGCGCGGGCGTAGGCGGAAAGGAGCTGCTTCCCGATCTTGTCGAGGGTCCGTTCCTCGACGACTTTGTATCCGTTCTCGACGATTCTAGACGTGTCGTGCGAGAAGATCCAGCGCATTTTCTCCATGAACTCTTCGTTGGTTTTCCCTTTGAGGCAGTTCACCCCGTCGGTGAGCCACGGGTCGAACACCGGGATGTCCCTTACGAGGAGCGGCGTCTTGGAGGCGAGCGCCTCGAGCGCGACGATTCCTTCGGTCTCCTCGTAGGACGGGAAGAAGACGAGCGAAGCGGCCTGCATCGCCCCCTTGATGACTCCGCCGTCGATGTAACCCGGGAAAATCACGTTCTTCGGGGCGTGCTTGATGGCGCGCAGGATCTTGATTTGGGTCAGAATCCTCGCGAGATGCCCGAACCAGATGAACGTGACGTCCGGCATCTTCGACGCGATTTCGATGAAGTCCAATAAACCTTTCCTTTGGAAGGGAAGACCGACCCCGATCACGACCTTCTGGCCTTCCCTGATATGGAAAAATTCTTTGTAAGCCTTCACATAAGAAGGATTCGGAGCGTATTCCTCGAGGCTGATCCCGTTCGAAATTGCCCGGACCTCGCAGTGCGTGCATTTGTAATTCTCGATGAGATGCTTGGAATACGGGGTCGGCGTGATAATGAGCGGGGCGTGCCCGTACATGTGCGTGATCCACGAATCGAAGAACGGCTCGATCAGACGCCAGAGGCGGAACGAATAGCGGAAATCCTCGTAGGTCGAATGCCCGTGGACGACGCAGGGAATGCCTTTCTTCAGGCACTGCTTCAAAAAGCGGTAGGATTTCGGGAACAGCGAATTGAAATGGACCAGGTCGTAGGCGTCCTTCTTATCGAAGGTCGTTTCGACCCCGTTCAGCTCGAGCGCCTTCTTCTGGTGGCGCAGCGCCCGCCCGATTCCGCTCTTCTTCATCTGCGAAGCGCCTTCTTCGTATAACAGTACTTTCATGTTTTCTTCCCCCGATTCCGTATCAGTTAGATTTCTGGATTGATCCGGGATTTACCGGATGTAACGCTGGTATCCGTAATAGCCCGCCGAGAACAGGAACGAGACGATTCAGGACAGGATGGCGAAGCCTCTTGTCGAAGCCCCTAAGTCCGCGTTGGACGCTCCGGCGACAAGAAGGACGACGGAGAGGACCAGAATCACTTCCGCGCTGGCCAGCGCCCACTTCCGCAACGTTCCCTTATGGAGATACGACTCGAACGCGGAAATCCCCGTTCCGATTTCTACGAGCGCGTAAATCAGGATCGGGACGAAGAAGCCAATGTTCTTATGCAGATCGGTCCCTTCTTTCGTCAGATCCAGAACCGCGTTGAAGATCGAATTCACGCCTAAGAGGATGAACAGGATTCCCGAAACGATGAAGAACGAGGAAAAGACGGCCTTAATCTTGTTCCCGTCCTCGAGCCGGACGCGGGAAAGATCCCGGACGTCCTCTTGGACAATTTCCTTTCCGGAGCGGTCGCAGAACGAGATGAGGCGGATTCTACGCACGAACGAGGCGCGCTGGAGCGTCGATTCGTTCGGCTCTAAGAAGAGGACCGTCACGGATTCCCAGATGAAGACCCAGGCCGCGATGTCGATGACTTCGTTCACGAGCGAAGCGATTTCCCCCGTCCCGAACCACGCGTTCACGGAGGAATAACCCATTAGGAACAGGAGGAAGATTCCGACGGTCGCCAGCACCGCGGCCAGGACGGCCTTCCGCCTCTGTTTCTTTTCCCCGCGGAAGTAGGAGAGCTCGATCAGGTCCTTTAACGACGAGACCAGCTCGGAGGGGCTGTAGTCCTCGTAGTCCGCGATGCAGACGTTGAGGCTCAAGCGGTAATCGTCGGGGATGTCCGTCCCGATGCGGCGCGCCTGTTCGAAAATCGCGTCTTTCATCAGCGGGTGCTCGACGTTCCCGATGCGCTCGTAGAACAGGTCGCTCGCCTTGTCGTAAGCGACCCGGACGTCGACGGTCTTTTTGGCCCTGTCGACCTTGAAATATTTCTCCAGCAGTTCGATCTGCCTTTTCTCGGATGTGTTCATCGCGTCTGTTTCTTCCTAATTCATCCTATTTTATCTTTTTTCCGCGCTTCTTTTTCACCGGAGAAACAAAAAACGCAAATTTCATCTTCCGTGGGGCTTTGTAATCGCTTACAATGGAAGTATAGAAACGAGGGAAACTGAAATGGTCAATGTCCGGATTTGCGAACTGAAGAAGAAGGAAGATCTGAAGCTGGCGACGCACCACAACATGGTCAAGGGAAGGGTGAAGGTGAGCTTCCTCAACGGAACGTGGTCCCACAGGGTGCTCGAATTCAAGCCAGAGTCCTACTACGAGGACGAATCCGAACCGATCGACTACGATTACGACCGGTACTCGAAGAACTACATCATCTACGGAGCCTACATCGAAGACAAATGCGTCGGGTTCGCCCTGATGGAAAAGAGCTCCCGCACGCGTTACCTCTACATCAAGGAAGTCCGCACCGACGCGCAGTATCTCTCGCAGGGCATCGGGACGAAGCTCCTCCAGCACTGCAACGACGAAGCCATCCGCATGGGCTACCGCGGGCTCTACACGGTCACCCCGGACAACAACCTCGATTCCGTCGCGTTCTATCTCTACAACGGTTTCCGCATCGGCGGGCTCGATACCGAATACTACATGGGCACGGCCAACGAAGGCTGGAAGGACATCATCCTCTACCGCGGATAAGCCGGAATTTCAAAAATCTATATATAAGGAAAAGCTGTTCGGACGTTTGCCCGGTCAGCTTTTTATATCCGTTGAACTCTTTCCTGTCAGACGGCGGGTTTCGCCTGGAGATCCTTCTTCACGACCAGGGCGTTCACGATGTCCGAATAGATGTGGGTGAACGTATCTTTGATCTTCTCGCGGGATTCGCGCCCCTTGTTCATCAGCTTCGGAATGAGGTTCATGTAACCTCCGACGAGGAACGCGGCCATGTCCTCGGTCGGGTACTTGAACGTGACGAGTCTTTCCATCTTTATCATCAGGAGCTCGAAGAGTTTCTCGACCGTGGTCTGCAGGACGACCGGACCGAGGGAAGTCCCCGTGCCGACGATGTTATTGATCTTATCCTTATAGACGAAGCACTGCTCCACGACTTCCGTCGACAGTTCCGCCGCGACGGAGACGAGGTCCTGGTCGAGATTTGAGAGCCTCACGTCCACGTTGGCGATGCAGCGGTCGTAGACTTCCTTCCCGATTTCCCTCACGCAGTCGGCCAGAAGGTCGTATTTGTCCTGGTAATGGTGGTAGAACGTCATCTTGTTGATGGAACTCTTCTCGCAGATCTCCGCCACGGAGATCTTGTCGAAGCTCTTGTTCCCGAGCAGCTCCTCCAGCCCGCGCCGCAGGTCGCGTTTCGTGCGTTCCACCCGCGGATCGGCTCTTCCGGATTTTGTTTTGGTTCCCATGTGCAATTCTCCTCCGCGGGTTCATAATACGGCCGTATGAAAATAGCCGTCAATTATACAAATCGATATTGCAGTATTATTATCATTACAAACATATGCAAAAGTCAACTTTCGTATCTTGTCTCTACTCGCGTATGAAAACTATCTTATAACCGCGCCGGGGTTTACCGGCGGAGGAGAGATTCATGAAAAAGTTTGCTTCCTTTATTGTCCGTTTTCGAAAATACATCATGATGGTCTTCCTCGGGCTCGCCCTGTACGCCGCCTGGGGCTGGACCAAGACCACAATCGAGTACGATCTGACGACCTACCTGCCCGAAACGACGGAAACCGCCCAGGCCCTCGACATCATGGACGATCAGTTCTACACGTTCGGTTCGACCTACATCATGATCAAGAACGTCTCCTACGAGGAAGGGGAGAAGATCAGCGAGGAGATCGCCGCGGTTCCGGGCGTCAAATCCACCGAGTACAACAACACGGAGGAGTACTACACCGATTCCTGCGCGAAGATCCACGTCACCTTCGAGGGGACGGGGGATTCCGACGAGACCTTGCAGTCCTATAAGCAGATCGAGGATTTGCTAGAAGGATACGAATACTATCCGACGAAGAACTACGACGACAACTACGCCGATTCGCTGCAGCAGTCCATCAACATGGTTCTGCTGCTGGCAATCATCGTCATTGTCATCGTCCTATTATTGACGAGCGACTCGTTCATGGAGGTGCCGGTTTTCTTACTGACCTTCGGCATGGCGGCTCTGCTCAACATGGGGACGAACTACTGGCTCGGGAAGATCTCGTTCGTTTCAAACTCGGTCTGCATCATTCTGCAGCTCGCCCTTTCCATCGACTACTCCATCATCCTGGCGAACCATTATCAGGAGGAAAAGGCGAAATTCCCGGACGCGAAGGAAGCCATGTCCGAGGCGCTCGCGAAATCCATCACGGAGATTTCCGGTTCGTCCTTAACAACGATTTCCGGCCTCATCTCCCTCTGCACCATGAGCTTCCGTCTCGGCGCGGACCTCGGAATCGTCCTGTCGAAGTCCATCCTGTTCTCGATGGTTTCGGTCTTCTTCTTCATGCCGGCTCTGCTGCTCCTGTTCGACAAGCCGATTACCAAGACGATGCATAAGAGCCTCGTCCCGAAAATCTCCGGCGTCGGGAAGTTCTGCTATAAGACGAGATACGTCACCCCGGTGATTTTCCTTCTTTTCGCCGGTTACACCGTCTACGTCAACACGAACCTCGCCTACTGCTACGACCAGGTCTCGATCGACAACTCCCACGTCTCCGATTCGCAGAAGGCCCAGCAGGAGATCGACGCGGTCTTCGGAGCGGAGAATCAGTTCGCCATCGTCATGCCGGGCAACGATTACGACATGCAGGCGGACATCCTGAAGATGGTCGAGGACGAACCGTACACGTCCAAGGTTCAGGGCCTGGCCAATACGGAAATCACCAATAACGACATCACGTATACCCTGACCGAAAAGGTCAATTACCGCGAATTCGCCCGCTTCATGGGTATTTCGAACTCTTTGACCGACCGCCTCTATTCGACGTACGCCTATCTTTCGAAGTCCGATTCGCGCGAATCGACCGAGGAAGTCGCCGTCTACGAGCTCGACAAGGCCAATTACAAGGTTTCCTTACTGGACATCTGCAACCTCGCCTTCGACCACGACGACGCGGTGCGGGCGGCCATCGCCTACCAGCCGGACGTGCTCGACCAGTACGAGGATATCAAGGGCCAGATCCAGGATGCGGAGAAACAGCTCGTCGGGCCCGAATACAGCCGCGTCGTCTTCAACATCGATTCGGGCGTCGAGTCCCAGGAGACGTTCAATCTGATCGCCGATCTGCAGAAGACGGTCAAGTCCAAGTATCCGGACGTCATTTTCGCGGGCGACTCCATGGCGGACTACGACACGTACTCCTCCTTCTCGCTCGACAATCTGAAGGTTTCCTTATTCACCTTCGCGTTCATCTTCGTCATCCTGATCTTCACGTTCAACAACTGTTTCCTTCCGATTCCGCTGTGCTTAGCCATCGAAGGCGCGATCTTCATCAACTTCGCCTTCCCGGTCTGGATGAACCAGAACGTGTTCTTCATTGTCTACCTGATCGTCAGCTCCATCCAGATGGGCGCGACCATCGATTACGCGATCGTCATCACGAACCGATACATGGATCTGCGCAAAAAGTATTCCTCTAAGGAACAGGCCATCACCGAATCCATCAACCAGGCGTTCCCGACGATTGTCACGTCCGGAACGATCCTGCTCGTGGCGACATTGATCATCGGCATCCTCGTCACGGATCCGCTGATTTCCTCGCTCGGTTACTGCCTCTGCCGCGGCGTTCTGATTTCCATCCTCTCGGCAATGTTCGTCCTGCCGTCGATGCTCGTCGACTGCGATAAGATCTTCGACCACGCCATGATGCAGATCAAGGTCCCGAAGGCTTCCCATCTCAAGGGAACCCTGTTCAAGGCCACGTCCGGCCTCGGAAACGCGGCGGTCCGCTTTGTCTCCGTCCCGTCGGCTTCTTCTGATGAAGCTCGGCCGGCCACATCGGAAATGGCTCCGGGCGAAGAAGCGGAAAAGAAAGACATGAGCGGGGAAGAAATCCCGGCTCCGCCGAAAAAGGAAAGACCGGAAAAGAAGAAAAAGAGCGCCTCTTCCTCCCCGCATCCGTCGAAGAAAAAAGGCGGAGGAAGTCTGAAAGAAGAGTCGAAGAAAGTTACGGTACGGAAATCCGTTTCCAAGAAAAATCCAAAAAAACAGGAGGTAAAACACCATGAAAAAGAATAAGAGAATCGCCCTTACGGCATTGGCGGCAATTAGCGTCGTCGCTTCTATGAGCGCGGGAGGAGCTTCCTCTCCGTTCCCGGTTACGCCTAAATTCGCCGACGGGGACGGCGATTCCGTCTCCGAAAGCGAGTCGTCGGTTTCCGAGTCGTCTTCGGAAGAAAGCTCCGAAAATTCGGTAAGCTCTGAAGAGGATTCCTCTTCTGAAATCTCTTCGAGCGAGTCTTCCGTGTCTTCGTCTTCTTCGGAAGTCTCATCTTCCGAAACTACGAGCTCCTCGGAAACTTCGTCCTCCGAGAACTCTTCTTCCTCAAAGACCGAAGAGGAAATCATGATCGGCTCGGTCGACGACTGGAACAACTTCGCGGACTTATGCAACCGGGAAGCCGGATATTCGGTCCATAAGACCGTGTATTTACGGAGCGACATCGACTTTAAGGACAAGGCGTTCACCCCTATCTCGACATTCCGGGGAACTTTCGACGGGAATTTCCACGCCCTTTTGAACATCCGCATCACGGGCGAGAAGGAATATCCTTCGATCTTCCACATCCTCGCCAAGGACGGAATCATAAAGAGGCTCGACGTTTTGAACGTCGACATCGACTGTGGGGACGAGGATTACGTCGGGGTCGTCTCCAAGAATTACGGGAACATCTACGATCTGAAGGTCACCGGTTCGATTCGCGGACAGAACTACGTCGGCGCGGTCGGTCTGAACGGTCTGAAGGCGAATATGAGCGATGACAGCGACGCTAACGTAAAGGCCGAACAGGTCGACGCGAAACTGATTCGGATTGACAACGAGGCGGACGTCTCCGGTCTTTCGAACGTCGGCGGGGTCGTCGGCGAGAACTTCGGGCAGGTCAAGGATTCCAAGAACAAGGGAACCGTCTCGGCCGAAGCGAAGAACGCGAACTCCATCGCTCTGAACATCGGCGGTATCGCCGGGTATTCGCTGGGAAAACTCGACGGGAACGAGAACGACGGGGAAGTAACGAACGGTTCCGTCCAGGCGCTGCAGGTCGGTGGCATTGTCGGCAAAGGCAACGGGGAACTCTATTTTGAACGCAACTACGGAAAAGTTACCGGCACCAAGTACGTCGGCGGCATCTGCGGCTATTACGGCAACATGAAGAAGAACACGGCCGATCTGCAGGAATACTTCGGCGAGTCGAGCTGGAACAAGTTCGTCGAGGACAATAAGGACTGGCTGAAGAACCTCGGCTTCGACGTCGACACGGACATCAACGAGGACGACTTCGAGGAGAAGGCGGATACGGTGGCTTTCGACTATTCCTATTCCGAAGGGGACGTGAACGGGGACAGCGACGTCGGCGGCATCGTCGGTATGTCGACTTCATCGGACGTCGTGATCCGCGAGGCGGTCTCCAAGAGCGACGTCGACTTAAGGGTCGGCACGTTCGGCGGAGGCGTCGCCGGGAACATGCAGGGCGGGACAATCTCGTACTCGGTCGCTTCGGGCCACATCAAGGGAACAATCGACGTGGGCGGCATAGCCGGGCACGGCGTGAACTTCAAGGACAACCTCTCCTCGGCTCTGGTCGAAGGGAGCGACCGCGTGGGCGGAGTCGCCGGCTCGATCGCCGGGAATTTCACGTCGAACTTGTCGAACGCGCTCGTCGTGAACGCGAACGACAAGACTTCCGCGGGATCGTTAGTCGGCGTGGTCGAGAACTTCAACGAGGTTTCGGACGCGTTCGAATCGAAGGTCCAGTACAACTACTACATTTCCGAACTGGGCGGCATCAGCCGGCGGCAGTACGGTCAGGAATTCAACGACGCGGCGAAACGCCTCACGGTCGAGGAAATTACGACCGACGACGGGACGATTTCCTCTTCCTTCGGAGAAGGGTTCGATAAGGACGGGTATCTGCCGGGCAAGGATGAGGATTATTTCCCGACGCCGAAGTACCTGTCGCAGGCGGACGTCGACAAGAGCTACGGTTCGGAAGACGATTTCACTAAGCAGTACAACACCTACTCTGCGATCTATAAGTCCGCCGCGAAGTACGATTCGAAGGTGACCTGCCTTCTGACCTTCATGGAATGGAGGGAAGAGGACGGGGACCTCTACGACGATTACGGCAACGTCGACAAGACGCATTACGAGATCACCTCGTAACAGAAAGTCCCGATCCACGAGAAGCTGGAGGACGTTCCGGACTTCAAGTACGCGAAGAAGCAGGGCGACCTCACCATCTATTCGGGCGACAAGAACACGTACATCGTCTCCTGGGATCTGCCGAAAGGCGAGATTGAACAGAGCATGATTGTCTACGCTTCCTATTCCGAACGCGTGAAGACTCTGACCGCGGGGAATAACGAGTATGTCGTCGAAGGCGCGTTCGAAAAGGGAACGACGATGGACATCGTCGAGAATTCCTCCGTCCAGAAGTCGACGATCTACTGCGTCAAGTTCTACGACAAGGACGGGAACGAGCTCACGATGAAGAACGTGACTCTGAAGATCAACATGAAGAAGCATCCGGGCAAAGTGGTCTACTACGTTGACGGGGCGCTGACCAACCGCATCAGCGGTGCCACGGACAGCTCGTCCTACTTCGTGTTCCGTTATTCGACCGGACAGTACTTCACGTTCTTGGACGAGACGGACGTCAAGGAGAGTCTTCCTGAGTGGGTCACCCCGACCGTCTCGGGCGTCTGCGGAGGACTCGTGGTGGCTCTGATCCTCGGCATCGGCATCTCGATCGGACATAGGAAGTCCGCGCGCGAAGCGGACAAAGGCCGCAGCAAGTACTTCGACGAGCACGGCAAGGAAAAGAGCGAGGAGGACGGGGAAGAACCGTCCGCACCGGAAAAGAAGGAAGAGCCCGTTCCGGAAGAATCTCCCGAAGATTCGAAGAAACGCTCGAAGAAGTCCAAATAAAGACAAAAGCCTGCATCGGTAGCGGTGTGGGCTTTTTTCGCGAATCCGTCTTTTGTGTTTTATCAGAGGACGGGTCTATGCTTTTTGCGGCTTTTCCTTCCGGTACGAGAAGGTATTTCCGATGAAGCGGTTGACGAGGACCTGCGCGGCGTTGAAGAACGCGCACCGTTCCTCTTTCTCGGATTTGGACCAGATCAGAGCGACCGAGCGCATGGCGCTGAAAAAGTCCGTCCCGAAATCCGTGATTTCCTTGAACCCGCATTCGTTCAGGAATTCCTAAAGACCCCAGAGGATGTTTCTCTGCTCTTTTTCATTCGCGCGCTCTATGAAAAAGGATCCTCCCCCGGAGTCTCCGGCCTTGTTCTCTTGAGGATCCGACGGGAGAATCCTTATGTTCCGACTCTTTTATCAGGGAAAAATCCGTTATTTCTTTCCTTTCTCCTTGGCCCTCTTGTCGTTGATGATGTCCATCTCCTTAGCGGTGATCACTTTCACGTTGTTCTCCATGGCCCACTTGACGCAGCCTTTTAAGACCGTCGGAAGGAAAATGCGCGGAACCTTCACGAGTTTGGCCAAAGCGTCGTCGGTGAACTGCACGTCGGTCTGAAGCCTCTTGGCGGCGTAGCGTACGCTCGAGACGGTCGTCTGTCTCTGCGGCAGAAGCTCCCCGTGCGGCCTCTTGAAGGAAGAGCACCAGAAGTTCTTCGAGTCGCGGTATCCGTAATCGGTCGGGACTCTCGGGAAGTTTGTGGATTTGACCCCGTCGACGATGGCGCTCCAGTACTTCGGTTTCATCAGAATCTTATCGATCTTCAAAACAAAATGCGCGCCATAGGGGGAAGTGATCCCGTTGAAATTGTGGTAGGAAGGAAGCTCGTAATGGTCCTTCCCTTCTTCGAGCGGGACACTGTCCTTATCCGCTCCGTCGAGAGTTTTGAGCCAGGTGCACTCGATGACCTGGAAGGATTCGGCGAGGATTTTCGGATAGAGCCCCTGCGGGTCTTCTTCCTGGCGCAGGCCGTCTTCCATCGTGAGCGGGAAGTCCTTCATCTTCTCCTCGGGCTTGTCGCCCGGCCAGCCCATCTTCACTTCCTGTTTGAAGTATTTCTTTTTGTCCGGAAGGAAGTTCAGCGTGCACTTTCCCGTGCGGATCAGGTTCTGCGCGGTGTTCGAGGAATTGCGACACTCGAGCATCATCGTGTAGCATTCCTTCCCGGCGACCCAGAACGGCGAGAGCAAGGAATACGGCCCGAAGGTCGTCTTTCCGTCCTCGGTCAAAGTCCCGACCAGGACGACCGGCATCGGGAAGAACAGCGACGACTGGTAGAAATTGTCTTTCGGCTCCAGATTCTTGAAGTCTTTCATCTTCGAATCTCCTTTCTGTAAATATTTTTTTGACCGGTTGAATCAACCTGTCTATGGAACCGGATTCCTGAAACGTCCGTCATTTCCCGGACGGATAACGGTAGAACGGAAGCGGGACATATTTCGATACGCGCTTCCGATATTCCTTGTATTCCCCGTATTTCCCGGATGAGACGCTCTCCCCGAACGAAGAAGATCCCAAAAAGAGAAGGACTAAAAGGAGCGGACCCGTGAAGGACCAGTTGAAGACGGCGTAATGGCAGACGCCGGCTCCGACCGTACAGAAATAGAGGGCGAGCCAGAATCCCTGTTCCCCGCAGTAGTTCGGGTGGCGGCTCATCGACCATAACCCGGACGTATTGAATCCCCGCGAGTACGGAAGCGGGAGCTCGTCCAGTTTCTTTCCTTCTTGTAAGAGGGCGTTTCTCGTCTTATAGAACTTCCACTGCTCTTCGTCCGCTACGGTTTCAAGGACGAAGAAAAGCAAAGCGAAGACAAACGCGAGGACGTCCGTATAGATCAGAGGGGAAGCGCTCTCCATGACCGCTAGAGACGGAAGAGTGATCGCGAGCACGAGCGCGTTCTGATAGATCGAAATGAAGAAGAGATCGAAGAAAGGCCAGACGAAGCGGTTTCCGAGGACAGGATTCTTCCTTAAGACGGCCCAGCGGTAATCTTCCTTTCCTTCCCAGAATTTCAGCCTGTACGCGCCTTTCCGGGCGAAATTGAATGTGAGGCGGACGCCCCAGAGCGTCACGAGGACCGCATAGATCCATAAGCGGGGTTTCATTCCGCCCATGGCCGCAACAATCCAGACGTAGGCGATTGGAAGGAGGCTCCAAAGCTTATCCATCTGGGACGTGTTCTTGGTAATCTCCCCGACGAGGAAACAGTAGAGCGCCGAGCACGACGCGGCAGTCAGGAGAATCTCCAGAGTCCTGATCTGAAGGGCGGATAAGGAAATCCC
>CAYUFI010000020.1:0-25118 GCA_964444175.1 uncultured Clostridiaceae bacterium
ATAAGGGAAGTGTGCGAGCCGTTGAGTATGCGGACCTTTCTCTGCTAGTACGGATGGACGTCGTCCACGTAGATGCAGTGGACCGGATCGACGATCTTGTCGAGCGGGAAGACCTTCTCGCAGAAAGATTCCTTGCGGTAGACGAGCAGGTTGAAATATTCGGCCTTGACCATGTTGTTGTCGACATAGCCGTAGTCCTCGCAGAGCTGGGAGAATTCGTCGCGCGGGAACCCCGGAGTGATGCGGTCGACAAGCGAAGACGTGAAGTGGCAGGACTTCTTTATGAATTCGATGAAGCCTTCCTTCTTCTCTTCGTTTCTGCCTTCGGCGATCTTCAGAAGGACGTCGCGGAGCTTGTCCCCGTTGTCGTCGATGAGTTCGCACGGCATGATGGCGATTTCGCCTTTTTCGCCTAAGGCGAGATATCTCTTGTAAAGGAGAGCGTAGAGCTTGCCCGGATAGGAAGCGGCCGCCTTGTTCAGGAGGTCGTTAGAAAGATCCGCCGGATCGAAGGCGATGCCCGCCTCGGTCGTGTTCGAGACGATGACGTTCAGATCCGCCGATTCGCCGTAGACAAGGAACTTCGCCCAGTCGGTATACGGGTTGACCGCGTCGTCGATAACGTCGATGACCTCGTGGGTCTTGACGGCCTTCTTCTCTTCGTTCAGCCCCTGTAAAATGACCGTGTACAGGTAATCCTGCTGCTTCAAAGCGTCGATGCGGCCCATCGGAAGCGGCTGCACCAGGACGACGTGGGCGTTCATCAGGCCTTTGTCGTTGGCCTTCTGAACCATCCAGTCGATAAAGCCGCGTAAGAAGTTTCCTTCCCCGAACTGCATGATGCGGACCGGAGCGGTCGTCTTCTTATGATTCTTCGCCGATAAGACTTCTAATTCAGACATACGATGATAAATTCCTCCATCACTTTATAGTATACTCAGATTTTTACTTAGGTATCTAATTATTTAGCAAATTCTTCTGTTTGTGCGCCGCGCTCTATTTGGTCGCCTTCAGATACTCGGCGTAGGCCATCATGAACGGGGCCACGCCCTTGGCGTCGTTCAGCTGCTGCGGCTCGCTGAGGTAATACGCCACCGAGCCGTCTCGCTTCTTCGCGTCGAGTCCGGAGACCTTGCAGATGTGCGTCAATCCTTCGTCGGTGAGGAAGTGATCGATGATGCTCTTTAAGATCAGGGATCCCTTCTTCATCTCGGACTTATCGAGCATGCCGATGCGCGCGCCCTTCAGATACCCGTAGGCGAACATCGCCGAGCCGGACACCTCGAGGTAGTTTCCCTTTTCGTCCTTTAATAACGGCAGGTCGTACCAGAGATGCGTCTTTTCGTCCTGGTACGGTTCCATCGAGCGCAGGACCTTGGTCAGTAACGGCTTGATCCTGTTCGCCGCGAGAGTTGAACCGTTCGACTTGAACGTGTCGTACACGTCGCTGTCGGCCATCGCCAGCCAGCCCACCGAGCGCAGCCAGACGTTCGGGGAACGCCCGGTCTTCGGATCCGCCCACTGCATCGACTTCGTCTCGTCGTAGCAGTGCATGTAGACTTTCTTCTCCTCGTCCCAGTTGTACTTCTCGACGTTCTGGAACTGGTTCAGGATGTCGTCGATTTCTTTCTTCGAGCGGTCCTCGGTGGCGAATAAGGCGTAGAGCGGCATGCCCATATAGAGCCCGTCGAGCCAGATTTGCCACGGATAGATGTCCTTATGCCAGAACGAGCCGGACTTCGTGCGGTTCTGGATTTCGAGCTGGTGCCTTACCGAGGCGAGCGCCTTTGTGAAGCGCTCCTCGTGGTGAAGGTGGTCGAGATAGAAGAGCGCGGTCGCCTCCTGGGTGTTGTCGATGTTCCTCTCCTCCGGGTCGTACCCCTCAATCTTCCCGTCCTCGTCGATGACCGACTCGTACGAGCGGATCAAAAAGTCCAGATAGAACCGGTCCTTCGTCGCGTAGTACATCTCTAAGGCCCCTTTCATCACGATTCCGTCCTCGTAATCCCAGGCCACGTTCGGCTTGTAGTGCTGGAAGTTCGTCAGATATTCTTTGATGAACTTTTCGCTCTTCGCTTTTTCTTCTTGGCTCAGCATTCTCGCTTCCTCCTTCTGTTTTTCTTCTTTCTTAATCTTCCGTACGATGAAGACCGCCACGATCAACGCCACGATCCCGATCGCGATGTTCGACACGCCCATGCTGATGCCGACAGCCCTATAATCGAGCGAGCAGGCCTTGCAGATCACGAGCGTCGGGATGCGGAAGACGAAGACGCGGGCGATGTTCATCACCATCGAGACCTTCGTGTATCCGAACCCGTACAGGAGACCGAGCACCGCCGAGTTGATCGCCAGCGTGATGATGCCCGTCTTCTCGTAGAAATAGATGCCGCTGATCATCGTCGCGTAGGCCCTTCTCGCCTCCTCGGTCTTTTCGCCGCGGGCGAACAGGTCGACGATGAAGTCGTTCACCTGCGGAATCGAGATGATCGCCACCCCGATGACCGCGATCGATAAGGCGTACACGAGCCCGACGTAGAAGGCCTTCAGAGCCCTCTTGGCGTCGCCCGAACCGAGGTTCGTCGAGATGATGGACGACTCTGTGTCCTCGATCGAGCTCAGGGCGTTCGTGACCATCCCGCCCATGTTGTTCGAAACGCCTAAGGCGCCTTTGGTCATGGAGACGTACTTCGTGTAGTTCCCGTTCAGTCCCGTCGAGGAATGGTAATAGTCGTAGATCGACGTCTTGTACGTGTAGTAATTGAGCGGATCCCCGTTCTGGAACGGTTCGGCAATGCCGTCGACCAACGCGTTCACGGAGACCTTCCCGAGGGAGAAGATGAACTTTCCTAAGAAAATCGGGAAGCTCAGCCCGGCCAGCCTCTTGGTACTCTTCTTGGAGAAATCAGCTCCTTTTAACGTATAGGAGAACACGTATTCGTGCTTCCCGCGAATCAGCAGGCGGATCAGGATGTAGACCGTTAACGACCCGTACGCCAATACGCTCGCCAGACCGACCCAGGTCATGTCGTCCACCTTCATGACGTAGATGAAGATCACGTTCAGAAGGACCTTGATCACCAGCACCCCGATGTTGAGCGCTGTGATGGCCTTGGTGGCCCCTCTCGCCTTTTCGGCTCCGATGAAGACATTGTTCATCATCTGCAGCGCCGCGGCGAGCATGATGAGGCGGAAGTAATTGACCCCATGGTCGAGAACCTCCGGGTCGTTGACCCCGAACGCGGCCAGGACCGGGCGGGCGAACGGGATGAAGATCAGTAAGATCAGCGCGTTCACCGCGAAGACGATCGTGAAGCACATCGACGAGATGGCCCGCGCCTTGTCGTAGCGTTTCCGCCCAATCTGGCGTGCGATCATGATGGAGCCGCCGGCGGCGATGCCCGCCCCGAAGGACGAGATCATGTTCTTGACCTGCGACATCTGGGCCGAGGCCGAGACCGCGACCTGGCTAATGCCCGCCGACATGAAGTTGTCGAGGATGTCGTTGACCCCGTTGATGATCTGGAAGAAGAACAGGGGCAGACCGATCACGGCCACGACCGCCCATAAGTTCCCCGAGACGATGAAATTTCTTCGCTTATACTCTTTTTCGCTGACAGCCATACCCCACCTTTCGAAAAACGGACGGAAGAAGTCCAGCCCTATTGTACCTTTAAACTTAGGACGCTAACAGATGATTCCGTCCCGAGATTTCCCTTCCGGGAACAAAAAGTGCCCCTTCATCCGAAAGGAGCACTCATTTTTCATCCTTAATCCCTGTTCTCCGCGTCTTCGATGACGTTCTCGGAATCCGCGTCAAAGAAATGCAGATCCTGTTTCTTGACGAAATACGTCACTTCCGACCCGACCGGATAAATCTTGTCCGGCGTGGACTTTAAGACGGCCTTCGACGTGCCGTTCATGACGTAGAGGTTCTGGATGTCGCCGAGCATTTCGGTGACCTCGACCTTGGACTTGAAAACGAAGAGATCCTTCTCGTCGCAGTCGGCCGGTTTTTCCCACCAGACGTGTTCCGGACGGTACGCCATCACGAGGCCGCGATCCGCGAGTTTCTTCTTATAGTCCTCCGAGAACGGAGAAGCGGAGAAGCGGAACGTCCCGTCGTCGTAGAGGATTTCGTCCCCTTCGAGATGGACTTTCACGAAATTCATCGGCGGGTCTCCGATGAAGCCCGCGACGAAGAGGTTCTTCGGATGGAAATACAGTTCCTTCGGCGTTCCGACCTGCTGGATCCTTCCTAAGTTGATGACGACGATGCGGTCGGCCATGGTCATGGCCTCAATCTGGTCGTGCGTGACGTAGAGCGTGGTCGCTCCGACGTTGCGGTGGATGCGGACGAGTTCCGAACGCATCGAGACGCGCTGTTTCGCGTCGAGGTTCGAAAGCGGTTCGTCCATCAAGAAGATGTTCGCGTGGCGGATAATCGCGCGTCCGAGCGCGACTCTCTGCCTCTGTCCGCCGGAGAGGTTCTTCGGAAGACGGTCGAGATATTCGGTAAGGCCGAGGATCGCGGCGGTCTGTTGGACCCGCTCGCGGATGACATCCTGGTCGAAGCCGGCGAGTTCGAGGCCGAAGGCCATGTTCTCGTAGACGGTGAGCGTCGGATAAAGGGCGTAGGACTGGAAAACCATCGCGATGCCGCGCTGGCGCGGGGTCATGTCGTTGACGCGGACCCCGTCGATGAAGAAGTCCCCGGCAGTGATCTGCTCGAGTCCGGCGACCATGCGCAGGGTCGTCGATTTGCCGCAGCCGGACGGTCCGACCAGGCAGATGAATTCCTTGTCCTTGACGGAGAGGTTGAAATCCGTGACGGCCTGGAAGCCGTTGTCGTAGATTTTCGTGATGTGCTTAAGTTCTAGAGCCATAGAAATCTCCTTTTTACAAAATGCCGTCAACCCGGAAAAAACGCCGTACGCCGGGTTCACGTTTATTCTAAACCCTGAAGAAGGATATAGACTTGTGCTTTAAGACTAAGAAACGGAAAACGGAAGGCCGTGAAAGCCCTATCTTTTCACCTCGACGATGCCCTGGTTCGCCAAGTACTCCTCGATCTCCTCTTCCGAGAAAGTCGAAACGTCCCCGAAGATCGTCTGTTTCAGGATGGAATCCGCCAGTCCGAAACGGGCCGCCTTCAGCGGATTTCCGTAATCCTTGGTCAAAGAATGGATGACGCCGGCCGCGAACGCGTCCCCGGCCCCGATTCGGTCGAAGATCTGGAACTGCATCTGCTCGGAGTGCTCGCATCCTTTCTCCCCGTAGACGTAGGCCTTCATGCTCTGCTCGGTCGCCGAGATAATCTTCCTCGTCTTGCCGAAGACGTATTTCAGATGATACGCCCTGACCGCTTCCGCCATCAGTTCCGAATCGTCCGACGACGGATTGAATCCCAGAATCGTCCTGAAATCCCACGGCGAAGCGAAGAGGACGTCCACGTACGGCATCACCGACGGATAGAAGGACTGTGCCTCCTCGACGGTCGCGAGCTTCGAGCGGTAATTGAAATCGAACGAGACCTTCACCCCGTGCGCCTTCGCCGCCTTCAAGGCCGCTAAGCACGTCGAGCGGCACGAGCGTGATAGAGCCAGGGTGATTCCGGAAAGATGGAACCAGGTCGCGTCATGGAAGATTTCGTCGAAATCGAAATCCGCAGGGCTCATCCTCGTCGCCGAGGAATGCTTCCGGTTATAGATGACCTTCCCCGGGCGTCCCCCGAAGCCGGTCTCCAGGAAGTAGATGCCCAGATTCGACGACCCGCGGACGATGTAGTCCGTATGGACGTTGTGTTCGCGCAGATGCGCGATCGCCGAATCGCCGAGATCGTTCGGCGGCAGCTTGCTCAGAAAATAGCATTCGTGCCCGAGGTGGGCCAAAGAGACGGCGACGTTCGCTTCCCCGCCGCCGTAATTGGCCAAAAACGAATTCGCCTGCTCGAACTTTGCGTAGTCGGGAGGAGTCAGCCGCAGCATGATCTCCCCCATCGTCACGATTTTGTCTTTCCGTTCATTCGCATTCATAAGGTGTGACACTTCCTTTCTTCAGGAGAAGCCTATCTCCGTTTTCCGTCCGGACATACACGTCCAGATCCGAATGATTCACGAACAGGTGTTTCTTCAGGTCCCGGTTCAGATAATAGAGGACCTTCTCCGCCTTCGTGCAGTATTCGTAAATCTCGTAATTCGTCGCGTACCAGACGTCGTCCCGTCCTTCCATCTTCTCACCGATCTGGTCGATGATGCCGAAGTTGTGCTGGAGTGCGAACTCGTAGGCGTGTCCCCAGATGTAGAGGATCGGCAGTTCCTCTTCGTCGAGGAAGAAGCGGCCGATCGTCTCCATCAGCCTGGGATCGTTATGGTGAATCGTCGGATGCCAGAGCAGGTAATCGTAGGGCCTGTGGAACGCGTAGGTGCTTCTTGTTGTTCTCGAATAGACGAGCCCGTTTTCTTTCTCCGCCCTGAACGTATCTTCGTTATACGTCCCAAACGGATACGCCCCGCCGCGAATTTCCGTCGGGAAGAGCTTCTCCAGCCCTTCTATATCCTTCTTATATTCTTCGTATTGTTCCTTGTACGGCAGATGGTTCATGAACGGATGGTCGTACGTGTGGGACGCCACTTCCATCCCGTCGTACAGATGAACGTGATCTTTCAGTACGAGGTGGGAGCAGTCGATTTCCTTCCCTTCGATGTCCGTGCGGAACTTCTCCTCCCCGCTCTTCCCCGAATTCAGGTTGAACGTCCCTTTGAACCCGTATTTCTTTAACAGCGGGACGAGAGTCAGGTCCTGTCTGATCCCGTCGTCGTACGAGAACGTCAGAGCCCGTTCCTTAAATCCCGGAAACAAGATTTTGTAATTCATAAAAACTTCGGGAATCTCCTTCTTTTATTCTTTTATTATACTGGAATACCGGTTTCCGGATTTATGCTTGTAAAACAGAATCCCGCGTTTTTTAACGTTCCGTGTCGAAAAAGCGGTACGTCACTTCCCCGCTTGTTTCGTCCACGTCCACGTCGAGGTACGACCCGAGATACCCGTCCCGGGGCCTTGTTAGAGATCCGGGATTGAACAGATACGTCTTCCCGATTTTCGCAACGAACTTCCGGTGCGTATGCCCGTAGAAATATAAAAAGTAGCCCTGCTTTTCAATCCAGGACGAAGAACGGGCGTAGATCCCGTCCCCGTGCTCGGCGTGCAGGATCCCGAACTTCGTCGGAAGATCGATCTTCAGCGGAAAATCCTCGAAATCGCAGTTCCCCTTCACGATTAAGAACCCCGGATTCGCCGAATGGTCCAAACAGAAATCCCCGCAATGGAGATAGAGGTCGAATCCGGGATGGTCACGATAGACCTTCTTCAGGATTTCCTCGTCCCCGTGGGAATCCGACACGGCCAGGATCTTCATTCTTTCTCGTCTTCTTTCTTCAGAAGCTTCAGATTCACGTGGCAGTATCCGCCCGGATTCTTGTCGAGATAGTCCTGATGGTATTCCTCGGCCGGATAGAAATTCCTTAACGGTTCGACGAGGATTTTGAATTTCCCCTTGTTCCTTCTTTCTTCTTCCGCCTTCAGCACTTTCAAAATCATCTCCCGGTCTTCCTTTTCCGTATAGAAGACGCCTGTGCGGTACTGCAGGCCGGAATCCTCCCCCTGGTGATTCAGCGCGTACGGATCGACGATCTCGAGATAATACGAAAGGATCTTCTCCAGAGGAAGGGCCTTCTCGTCATAGACGATCTCCACCGTCTCCGCGTGGGTCGCCTTCCCTTTCTTCAGATCCCCGTAGGAAGGGTTCTCCGTATTCCCATTGGCGTATCCGACTCTTGTCGAAAGAACGCCCTTCATCCTTTTAAAGAACGCCTGGCTGCCCCAGAAGCAGCCCGCGGCAAGATAAATTTTTCTCATCTTCTGTCGTCGTCCATCCCTTCGTACGGGTCTTCTGGCTCCATCTCGCGTTCCCGCAGCATGTCCAAATCCACCTCGGGAATGTCCTGCTTCCGCAACTTCCCCGAATCTTTCGTAGTCTTTTTCGTCGCTTTCTTTTCCGTCTTCTTCTTTTCTTCCCCGTTCATAATTCCACCTCCTGCCCCGGAACTAGATACAGCGTATTCTTCGCCTTGAAGCGCAAGGCGATCGAAGGATTGTATAGGAACCCGACCTGCGTATGGATCGGGACGGAATGCTTCGCCCCGATGATGTCGGCGCACCTCGCCGCTTCCTCGGGGCCCATGTTGAACACCCCGTCGCACGGCAGGAACGCGTAATCGAGTCCCCTCTTCGAGAGGTTCTCTTCGAAATATGGAAGATAGGACGTATCGCCCGAGAAATAAATCTTCTTCCCGTCGACCTCGACGACGTATCCCACGCAGAAGCGGATGTCGTGGTTCGCGTTCGAAGCCGGAACGGCCTCGACGCGGAAATCCTTCGCTTCTTTTGTCTGATATTCCCCGTTCACGAGCATCGTCGCCGAACGCAGGGTCACCCCGTCCTTTTTCATCGTCACGAGCTCCGTCCTGTTGTGATCGCTGTGCTCGTGGGTCACGAGCAGAAGATCCGCCGGGAGATCGTACCCTTCCCCGCAGAACGGATCGAGGTACATCACCGTCCCCTTAGAAGAGACGACGCGGATCGAACTGTGTCCCTGATAGAGGAGTTTCGCCATGTCCTTAGCCTCCCTTTCCGTCTTTATTTTAGAACATGTGAAAATCTTTCGCATTCCCCACGACGGAAAAAGGGACCGGAGTCCCTTTTATAACGGTCGAAAAGCGGAACTTACTCCGCCTTCAGAGAATCCTTTTGCGCTTTTTTCTTATCCGCGTAACGGAGGAGAAGGATGACCGCGCAGGAAGAGACGGCGAACAGGACCGCCCCAAGGATATAGTCCCAGGTTGCGATTCCGGCCTGATACTTCGGATAGATGTCCGAATTGACGAACATCGATACGAGCGAGCCGAGAATCAGTCCGAGGATGCCGTAGAACGTCGAGACGCGGTGTTTCGAAAGCAGGACCTTCATGATCTTCGAAGCGAGGACGACCCCGATCACCGCCCCGAGTGCGAGCAGGAGCAGCAGGACGATTCCCGTCCCGACGTAGCCTCCGTCCGGGTTGCCCCAGATGGAGAGTCCGTCCGACCTCGAGAAGAACGTATGCAGGATGGGATAGTACATGCCGATGACCATCAGGCTCATCGAGCCCGAGATGCCCGGGACGATGCAAGCGAACGAAGCGACTAAACCCGAGACGACGGCGAGGAGGTAGATCCACCAGACCCGCTGCTGCAGATAGGAGGCCAGGTCGACCCTGGTCAGAGCGGTCAGCACCCCGATTCCCCCGGCGAGAAGGAGGCAGAGGACGAAGGAAAGGACATGGGTCGTCTTTTCCTTATGAGAATTCCCTCTCTTCAGTTCCTTAAACGTGACCGGAAGGGAGCCGAAGACGAACCCGGCGAAGAAACCGGTCAAGGAGAACGGGGCGGCCTCGTACCCCTTGGCGATGCCGATAAGGGCCGCCATAGCCCCGATGATCAGGCCGACGATATATGGTAAAAGCGTCAAAAAGCTCTTCCCGAATTCTTTCCGCAAGGAAGCGATGGCATCGATCAGCGTGTCGTAGCAGCTTTCCGCGACCGCGATGGTCCCGGCGCTTAATCCCGGCACCGCGGCGGAGATTCCGAGCGTGACGCCCTTAGCCCCATCGACTAAGAAACGGGCGGCCCCGTTCTTTTTCTTGTTTTCCTTATTTTCTTCTTCCATGGCGTATTCCCCCTGAAGCGCAACTACTAGAAATAGTAAAGGTTCGCCAGGGATTTTACAAGAAAAAGCGGATGAGGAACGGAGGGAAGGAGGCCTCTTTAAAAAAATGTCCGGTCGGAGAAACGTCCGAGAAACGATCCGTCCGCGCGAAAGAAAGGGGCTTTGACGGATTTTTCGGACGAAAGAAAAATTGATGCCCTCCGAACTTGACACGGAAAAAAAGATAGCCTATATTTTCGGTATAAAGCGACGACGTGGAGGAGTACTTCCGTCTACCTGCTATTAGAGAGTCCCATAGCGGTGAAAGGGGACAGCAGAAGTAAGGAACGAACATGGCCACCGAGCCGGACGGTCGATACGTAGACTGCCCCGGGCTGCTTCCGTCACAAAGCAGGAGTATCTCCGAAATCCATCCTCTAGAAATGGAACAGAAGACGTACTCTCCAAGGCAGTTTAAGCGATTAAGCTGCGAAATAAGGTGGTAACACGGGCATGTTCAGGTCCCGTCCTTATGTACAAGAACAGAAGGGCGGGGCCTTTTTCTATAGAAGCGTCCTTCTGGTTCCAAGGAGGCTTATGGCAGAAATTGAAATTCGGCATCTGACAAAATCCTTCGACGGGAGGAAAGTCCTCGACGACGTGTCCCTCTCGGTCGAAAAAGGAGACATCTACGGCGTCCTCGGTCTTTCCGGGGCGGGAAAATCGACCATGGTCCGCTGCATCAACGGGCTAGAGACCTTCGATGAAGGAGAGATTCTCTTCGAAGGAGAAACGATCTGTTCTCCTAGGAGGAAGATCTCCCGCGACAAGCAGCGCCAGCTCGCGATGATCTTCCAGAACTTCAATCTGCTTCAGCAGAAGACGATCCTCAAAAACGTCGAAGTCGCCCTCGAAATCACCGGGGTTCCGCATTCCGAGCGCGAAAAGAAAGCGCTGGAGGCACTCGAAAGGGTCGGCCTGGCCGAAAAGGCGAAAGCCTATCCTTCCCAGCTCTCGGGCGGACAGTGCCAGAGAGTCGCGATCGCGCGCGCCATCTGCCTCGAACCGAAGGTGCTCCTCAGCGACGAAGCGACGAGCGCCCTCGATCCGGAAACGACCAATTCGATTCTGGATCTGCTGAAAAAGCTCAATAAGGAGATGGGGCTCACGATTCTGATGATCTCGCACCAGATGAACGCGATCGAATACATCTGCAACAAGGTCGCCATCATCGACCACGCGAAGATCGTCGAGAAAGGCAGCCTGTCGGACGTCTTCCTGAATCCGCAGACGCCGATCGCGAAATCGCTGATCTACGCGAACCACGTTCGGACGAAGCTCGAGGAGAAGCGCTACATCCGCATCCTCTTCAACGGGAACACAGACGAGCCGCTCATCGCGAACATCGTACAGGACTGCCAGATTCTGGTCTCGATTGCCTACGCGGACACCAAGACCGCGGACGGCAAGGTCTACGGACAGACCATCATCAAGCGTCCGAGCAGCGACAAGGACGTCGCGAAACTGGAAAAGTATCTCTCGCTCAAGGGCGTGGAGTACGAGGAGGTGGAATCGTTATGAGCGCTCATGAAATCTGGGTCGCGTTCTACCAGACGGTCCTGATGACGTTCATCTCGACTGCGCTGGCGTATCTAGTCGGACTGCCGTTAGGAATCATCCTCAACGTCACCGGCAAGAACGGGATCCATAAGAACCGCGCGGTCAACTTCATTCTGGGAATCCTCGTGAATTTCCTCAGAAGCGTTCCGTGCCTCATCCTGACGGTCCTCTTGATTCCGCTGAACCGGGAGATCGTTCAAAGAGGGTCGGGCGTCTGGTACACGATGATCCTGCCGCTCTTCTTCTCGACGTTCGCCTACGTCGCCCGCATCGTCGAGCAGTCGCTGAACGACGTCGATAACGGGGAAATCGAAGCCATCCGCTCGTTAGGAGCGTCCGACTGGCAGATCATCACGAAAGTGATCGTCCCCGAATCGCGTCCTTCCCTGCTTTTGGGTGTTGCGGTCACGCTGGTCAACGTCATCGGGTACACGTCGTTCGCCTACAACCTCGGGGCCGGAGGCCTCATCAGCGAGATCTGGTCCTTCTACGTCACCCACACCAGGAACTTCCTCGTGCAGGCCGCGTTCTGGATCATGATCGTCCTAGTAGTCGTCTTAGTTCAGGTCATTCAGGAGTTCGGTCTTTATCTCACTAAAAAGATCGATAAAAGGAGAAAAATCAAATAATTATGAAAAAAGCATTCATCTTATCTTCTCTCGCCGTCTTATCACTTGCCTCGCTCGCTTCCTGCGGAGGAAGAGATACGAGCAAAGTCATCGCCGTCTGCGCTTCCGAATCCCCGCACGCCCTCATCCTCAACAACGCCGTCAAGCCGCTTCTTGAGGAAAAAGGCTACAGGCTCGAAGTGACTGTCCTCGACTGGACGCTGCAGAACGACGCGGTCCTGCACGGGGACTACGACGCCAACTACTTCCAGCACCGTCCGTACCTCCAGCAGTACGAGACCAACAAGGACAACTACAGCGAGACCTACACCTACACCAAGGTCTTCCCGACCGCGTTAGTCCACTACGAGCCGCTCCGCATCTACGCCGGCAAGGCCAAGGCGGCGGACTTCGAAAAGAACAAGAAGACCGCCACCTACGAAATCTGCTCTGACTCGTCCAACGAAATCCGCGCGCTCGAACTCCTGAAGGTCAACGGCGTCATCGATTCCTACGAAGTCGACGAAAGCGGAACCCCGCTCAACGAGAACGGCACCGTCAAAGGGCACAAAAACATCCACCTCATCGACGAAGCCATGCTCTCGGCCCAGCTTGAGGATTACGACTACGCCGCTCTTCCCTGCAACACGGCCCTGACCGCGAACCTGACCGCCGACGACACTCTGCCGGTCGAAGACAGGTCGGTCGCCGAACTCCGAGCCAACGTCATCGCCGCGAACGTCGAGTCCTACAAGAAGGACGAAGTCTACAAGGCCAAGATCGACGCGCTGACCGAAGCGATCCTCGACAAGAGCGTCGCTTCTTACATCAAGTCGACCTGGAACGGCGTCATCGCCACCTATCAGAAGTCCCTGTTCTAATCCGAAAAAGGGATTCGATTAGAAAGGAAAAGCTGCCGGAAAGCGAAGTCCGGCGGCTTTTCTTATGGAGGATGGATGGAAAGCGGGATCAGCGGTTGTCGAAGCTTCCCGGAACGGAACGGGAAGAGGACGTGACGACGAAGGAGCAGTTCCGAAAGACGGGCTCTTCGCAGTTCACGAACGTCCCGAACTCGTCGGTTTCCGCGTCGATCCAATCTCCCCGTACGGAGCGGATCGGATTATCTTCGAATCCGCGGAACGTGAAGAGGCAGGACGGGGTCTTCTCGCTTCCGTCGTGGCGGATCCGCACGTATTCGAAGAAGAGGTCGCTCACTTCCGTGTTCAAGAGCTTGGGGTTTCCTCCGCTTAAAAGCTTCTTCCAGGAATTCGGGACTTCCCCTCGGTATCCTTCCGGCAGCTTCGCCTCGTTGTAGTGCGGGTTCCAGTTCAGATACGCGTAGAAAGGATAGGTCACCCCGATCATCTTCAGACGGGACAGATGCACGGAGCGGACGTAGCCTTTCCTCGTGGGGGCGGACTTGATGCGGAAACCGCAGGACGTCCCTTTGAACGTCAGGTTTCTCCCTTCGATCGAGGAGATTCCTCCGGACAGTTCCGAACCAATCGAGAGGCCGTATCCTTTATAGAACGTGCAGTCCTCGATGAGGACGTTCTCAGTCGGTCGGTTAATCTCGAACCCTTCCTGGTCCCTTCCGGATTTCAAGGAGATGCAGTCGTCGTTCGTGCTGATCGAGCAGGACGAGATTGTGACGTTCTTCGACGAATCGATGTCAATTCCGTCAGTCGAAGGCGAATTCGGATTGTCCGAGCGGATTGTGAGGTTGGTCAGTTTCACATCCGAGGAATAGAGCACGTGCAGGTTCCAGAACGGGGAATCCAGAAGCGTCAGGCCGTTCACTTCGATTCGTTCGGAATCCTGGATCAGGAAGTTCTTCGGACGCAGGCAGTCGTAATCGCACGCCCAGCGCAGGCCTTTTTCCTCGTAGACCTTCCGCATGCCGCCTTTTCCGTCCTTTCCCCAGTATTTCTCGTACCACGGGGAGCCCTGTCCGTTGATCGTCCCCGGTCCGCTGACGCGGACGTTCTTGGAGGAAAGAATATTCAGGATCCCCGGATATCCTTCCATCTCGATTCCGGCGATTCTGGTTCTGATTTTCGGATAATCCTTTTCGTCCTGACTGGCTAAAAGGACCGCTCCCGGCTCAAAGAAGACCTGCATGTCCGAATGCAAGAACAAAGGGCCCGTGCGGTAGACGCCCGGATGAAAGACGAGGATCTGGCGGAGAGAAGCGGCTTCGTCGATGAGCTTCTGCAGTTCGGCCGTGACGGTCTTGTTTCCGTCGCGCGCGATGCCGGCCGTCTCAGTACTGAGGACACAGTTGATCATAAAAATAGCGACTGGATTAGCTTTATTGTACCATGACTCGCCCTTTCTTATGCTTTTTCCTTCTTGCCGACCTTCCCTTTCCGTTCTGAAAGAGCAAAAAGGAAAAAGAGTCCTCAAAATAATCAGCCGTCTATCTTTCGGAACGTTATACTGATTCTGTAAGGAAGGAATCCATCATTTATGAAAGATCAGAACTGCGCCTACTGCATGCGGGAAGAAAAGCCGGAACTCTACAAGGCCTTCGGGTACTACGTCATGGACTTACGGGTCTCGTCCCTCTACGTCTTCCGCGAACAGTCGCATTTAGGAAGATGCATCGTCGCCTACAAGGACCACGTCTCAGAAATGGTCGATTTGACCAAAGAAGAGCGCGACGCGTTCATCGAGGACGTGAACGACGTGGCCGAGGCCATCCACAAGGCCTTCTCCCCGGACAAGCTCAACTACGGCTTCTACGGCGACACCGGCAAACACCTCCACTGCCATCTCTGCCCGAAATATAAGGACGGCTACGAATGGGGCGGCGTGTTCTTAATGAATCCGCACAAGAACGATCTCCCGGACGAAAAGCTGAAGGAAATCGCCGACAAGATCGTCGCGAACCTCGAAATCAAGTAAAGCAAAAAGGCGCGCAAGGCGTCTTTTCTATTTCCCGGAAATCGCCTCGTCGCGCACTTCCTGGTCCTCGATGTCGTAGTTCGCGTTGATCGCGAGCGGATAGAAGAGGAAGAGCACGCTCGGCAGCGTCAGGGTCAGCAGGTAATCAACGAGCATGACGACATAGAGCACGAGGATGTCCGAGTCGATCTTTCCGACCGAGCTCAGGAGGTTGTACGTCAGATACGTCAGGTGCGCCGCCTCGATGGCGAGTAAGAGGATCGAGAAGCGGAACATGAACCGCGTCGTCCCCGGGGCGTATAGGCTCGTCATCTCGCGGATAATTAAGAAATCCATCGCGAGATTGATGACGAGGATGACCGTGTCGGTCATGAACGGGTTATTGACGATCAGATCCGAAATCAGCGTGTACGCGTTATGGACCGTCTCGGCCAGGAACCAGGTCAGTAAGGCCCATTTGCAGACGAAGAAGTCCTTCTTCAGGTGCCCGTAGAGCGAGAGGAACATTGCCAGTCCCAAAAAGACCTCGTCGATGATGGAGATCAGCATCTCAATCGAGAAGACGACCCGCGACTCGTTGCGGAAATTTAGATAGAATTCCAGCACGAGCGTCACGAGGTTCGTCAGCGCGACGGTCGCGACCGAGACGATTTCGGCCATCGTGAACCGGTTCAGAAGCTTCTTTTCCTTAAAGAGAGAGTTTTCGCCCATAGGACAGCGCCTCCCCGATTTCTTTTCCGAGTTCAACGGTCTTACTGATGACCCGGCCCGGATTGTATTTTTGGAGTTCTTCGTATTTCTCCGTCCTAAAATAATTCACGGATAAGAGCGGCACCCCCGCCTTCAGGCAAGAGAAGCAGTCCGAGACCGAATCCCCGACATAGAGGATTTCGTCCGCCCGGAGCCCGAAGTCCTTCTCCACGTGTAAGAGGTTCTCCGGTTTATTCACGCCCGTGTCCGAGCCGGAATAGAACTTCTCGAAATACGGATAGAGTCCCGTCCGGTTCAGGGAAATCTCGAGCGTCTCCCGGTTCCGCCCTGTCAGGAGAACCGTGTGGACGTCTTTCCGTCCCTTTAAGGATTTCAGGACGGCCAGAATGTTCGAATCAAGAGGCGGAAGCAGTTCCTCGTGCCGTTTTTCGTACAAAGGAAGATAGATTCCGAAATACGCCCTTTCCCCCTGCTCCTTCCCGAGGATTTCTTCGAAGATTCCTTTCTCCGTCGGTCCCCAGTACGGGTCGAGGAACGGGACGGACGCTTCGTTTTTCCCGCACCGGCGCAGCGTCTCGACCATCGTGAGGTTGACCAAAGGAAAAGAATCGACGAGGGTTCCGTCGAAATCGAAGGCGATGCAGCGGATTTTTCTCTGTACTTCCATATAACGGCTTTAGTCTATACAAGTTTAACTTTTTCTTCAATGTTTCGAAAATATTTAAAAGGATCCGGAAAGGAAGTTTTCCGGGGATTCTGTTTCAAAAAGCCGGAACAGTCCCAATCCGCCTCCCTATTTCCGGTTCTTCGATTCCTTGGAATAGAGTTCATCGACTTTATCGTAATACTCCTGACGTTCTATCTTCCCCTCGTGGAACAGCTTGGCGTATCCGTACTCCTCCGTATAAAGTTCTAGATAATCCCTCGGCCAGAGTTTCATGTCCTTCGCGAAGTATTTCTTATAAGAGTCGGCCCCTTTCAGCACTTTCTCCGCGTAGTCGATGTCCTCTTCCTTGACATAACTCCAGCGCCAGAAGCTTTCCGGATCAAGAATGTCTAAGAATTGGATCATGACGTACATGTTCTTCTCTTCGTCGAAACGGACAATCTTCCCTAAAGAATAATCGATGTCGATATAGGCGATGACATAGACGATATCGCCTTTCTTGAATTTGTGTTTATTTTGCATTTTCATTCGGTTCAGGACTTTTCGGGATTCGTAAAAAAAACCGCTATACCGATGACCAGCCCAATGAGTTTCTTCAGTATCATAAATCCCCTCTTAAGAAACATTCCTTGCAGTTTCTAATTTACCATAGACACACGGATTTTCAAATTTCCGGGTAAAAAAAGCCCGGCGTGCGGGCTTTTCGGATTCGGATGGTTCGGAAACTATTCGATGTTCGTGAAGACGTTCTGGACGTCGTCGAGGTCGTTGAGGGCCGCGACGAAGTTATCGAACTTCTCCTTGTCCTCGCCTTCGAGTGAGACGGTCATATTCGGGATGAGACGGGTCTCGTTGGTGAGGAATTCACTGACGCCTTCGCCCCTGAGCGCTTCTTCGGCTTTCTTCAGATCGCCCGGAGCGACTAAGATCGAGACGACGCCTCCGTCGGCCTGCGCGTCCTTGACATCGATGTCGTTCAGAATCAGAGCGTCGGCGTACTTCTCGGCGCTGTCGCCATTGAAGTCGAGTTCGCCCAGACGCTGGAAGTTGTACATGACGGCACCCGTGTTGCCGATCTTCCCGCCTTTGTGGTTGAAGACCGCGCGGACGTCGGAGAACGCTCTCTTCGGGTTGTCCGAAAGGGTTTCGACGACGATCATCGTGTTGCCCGGTCCGAAGCCTTCGAACGTCTGCGCGACGTAGTCGGCGGCGCCGGCTCCCTGGGCCTTGTCGATGGCTCTCTTGATGACGTCCTTCGGGATGTTCTGTCCTTTGAACTTTTCCAGCGCGGCGCGTAAGGCGAGGTTTTCGTCCGGATTGGCGGAGCCTCCCTTGGCGGCCATGTAGATTTCCTTGCTCGCCTTCATGTAGAGGGCGGATTTCGCCTTACCGGTCGCGGCCATCGCGGCGGCACGGACTTCAAAATGTCTTCCCATAGTGTTTCTCCTTCGGTTTGGATTTCTTCAGCAATAAAAACAATTCGTAAAAACTGCTTTTTACCTTGTCAATAATATCACTAGTATCTTGTCCATGGCAAGAAGCGGGGCTCAGAAATTGAAAGAAGAAGGCGATTTGAAGCTCAGCCGGTCGACCAGGTTCAGCCCGTGTTTCCGCGCGAAACGGACGGCTTCCTCAAGGGAAGCCTCATCGGAAAGCTGGTTCGGGGCGTGGGCGTCAATCCCGATGATGCATTTCGCGCCCATCTTCCCGGCCAGGCTGAAAAAGGCATCGGTCGGATAGACCCAGCGGAAATCGTCCCCAATCTTCTTTTTCCCGTTGCGGATCCCGGCCGTGTTGACTTCGAGTGGGATGTCGAGTTCCATGCAGATGGCGATGAGGTCGGTCATGACCTTCTTCACGTCCCGGTCGACGTTTTCGACCGAGCTCATGAAATAGTCCGGATGGGCGAAGCAGCTGAACATGCCCGTGTTCAGGGCGGAGAGGGCCAGATCGCGGTACTCGTAGAGGTCCTCGGCGGTCCGTACCTTCGAGAAATGGTTGATCAGTTCGTGGCGCTCGTTCATGCGCGAATGGTTCCCTAAGATCAGGTAATCGATCCTCGAGGTGTCGAGCAGGGAGCGGTAATACGGGAAATAGAGGCTGAAGGATTCGGCCTCGAATCCCGTGTAGATCTTCACCCTGGCGGCGTCTTTCGCCTGCAGGTCGGAAATCGAGCGGTCGTAGCCGTCGGCGAGTCCCATCACGCCATCCACGATGTTCACCTCTTTATCCGGCAGCATGATGTGGTCCGAGAACCCCAGCTCGGTGAAACCCATCCCGAGGGCTTCGAGCACGTAGTCCTTGTCTTCCCCGACGGCGTGCCCGCAGCGCTTGGTGTGGGTGTGGTAATTCGCTTTCAGCATTTGTAGACCTTCGTCCCCTTATCATACGATATTTTTTCGAGAACGAGCCCTTTTCCCGGAGCGGCGTAAGGGAAGACTTCCTTATTTTTCCCTTCGAGCCTGGACGTGATCGCGTCCAAACCGATCTGTCCGATGGAATAGAGGTACGCCGCGCCGACCATCATCCGGATCTGGTGGCGTCCGAAAGCGTGCCCGTAAATATGAAAGGTCAGGTAATTTCCGTCCCGGACCGCTTCGATCTTCTCGATTTCCTGATACGGGAAGAAATCCTTGTCGTCAGTTTTGACGAAGGCGGAGAAGTCGTGCTTCCCGCTAAAAAGAGCCATCGCTTCCGCCATCTTCTCCCCGTCGGCCTTCTGGTACTGCGGTTTCCAGGCGAGGAAGTCCTTTAAAGGCTCCTTCTCCCCGAGATTGACCGTATAGGAATATTCCTTCATGTACGCGTCGCGCCGGCAGTCGAACGCGTCCGGAACAATCTTCGCCGAGCGCACGGCGATTTCCGTATCGGCCAAGGCGTTATTGAGGACGTAGACGAGCTTGGCCGGAAGGAGGTTCTCCTCGGCGTCGAAAGTGCAGAAAAACTGGCGTGCGGAAACCCCGGCGTCGAGGCGGGACGCCATCCTTAAAAGAATGGGCGAAGAATAGATTTTCGAAAGCGCGTCCTCGACCGTCTTCTGGACCGAAGGGACGTCCTTCTGGCGCTGGCTGCCCTTATAGTTCCTTCCGCAGAAGGAAAGTTCCAGCAGATACCGCTTCATTCCCTATTCCCCGATCATCATGCCGATGAAATCCGGCCGGTAGACGGCCAATACAATCATGCTCGCGAGGAACGCCAAAAGGAGGATCAGCTCGACCGTGTCGAAAAGATCCCAGTGGCGCCTCCTATAGCGCGTGCGCTTGGCCAAAGGATCGTACCCGCGCGCCTCTAAAGCGTCGGCGAGTTCGCCCGAGCGCATCAAGGACGAGACGAAAAGCGGGATGATTAAGGAGATGACCGCGCGGAACTTGTCTTTCAGCTTCCCTTCCTTGAAATCGACGCCGCGGGAAGCCTGCGCGCGCATGATTTTCTCCGCTTCCTCGCTGAGGGTCGGGATGAAGCGCAGGGCCAAAGAAAGCGTCATCGCAATCATGTGGACCGGAATCTTAACGAGGTTCAAAGGAGCCATCAGCCACTCCAGGGCGTACGTCATTTCCAAAGGTTTTGTCGTCGACGTCAGCACCGACGTCATCATGATCATCAGTAGCAGCCTTAAGAAGATGTACGACCAGCGGACGATTCCTTCCCAGTAGACCGCGTAATTCCCCAGATAGAAGGCGATTTCCCCTTCCCTCGTGATCACGACGTTGATGACGAGCAGTAGGATCATCATGAGCCAGATGGCCTTGAGCGAGCGGAAAACCTGCAAAAAAGAGACCCTTCCGACGATCATCATCGTTAAAAGCAGGACGAAGACGATGCCGTAGATCAAAAAGTTCTGCAGGACCGGGCCGTAGTTTAAGAAGATCGCCACGATGAAAACGATGAACCCGAGGATCTTGATCCGCGGATCGAGGCGGTGCATCGGCGTGTCGCGCGGGACGTATTTTCCTAAGGCGGTCATTTCGCTTTCACCCTCTTGATTTCGCGGGCGAGGCTTTCGACGTCCTTGACGTTCTTTAAATCGAGGTCAAGCCCGTTCTTCTTCAGTTCGAGAGCCGTCTTGAAGACGAGCGGCGGTTCAATCGCCGTGGTTTTCAAAAAGTCCTCGTCCTGGAACAGCTCGAGCGGGGTCGTCACCCGTAAGAGCTTCCCGTGCGACATCACGGCCGCCTCGTCGACGTATTTGAGGACGAGGTCCATGTTGTGCGTCACGAGCACGACGGACTTTCCGCTCTGGTAGATGCGGTAGAACAAAGACATCATTTCCTTCTCGCCGTTCGGATCGAGCCCGGCGGTCGGTTCGTCGAGGACCAGGATCTTCGGCTCGAGCGCGATGATGCCGGCAATCGCGACTCTTCTTTTTTCCCCACCGGACAGTTCGAACGGGGATTTCTGATAATACGACTCGGGAATTCCCACGAGTTTCAAAGCGGCTTTCGCGCGCAGAGAGGCCTGTTTTTCGTCCGCGCCGAAATTCTTCGGGCCGAACATGACGTCTTTGAGAACCGTCTCCTCGAACAGCTGATACTCCGGGAACTGGAAGACCAGTCCGGCGTAGCGGCGCAGTTCCTTTAAGTCGAACTGCTTGCGCTTAAGGTGTTTCTTCTGGGGTTTAGCGGTATCGATGTAGTAGCGTTTCTTCCCTTCGTTCTTCATCAGGTAGTTTCCGATCTGCACGGTCCCTTCGTTCGGAAGGAGCAATCCGTTCAAGTGCTGGACCAAGGTCGATTTTCCCGACCCGGTTTCCCCGATCAAAGCCAAAAAGCAGTGGTCCCCGAACTCCAAGGAAACGTCGTCGAGCGCGGCTTGCCGCGTCTTGGGATTGTAATAATACGAAACGTGATCGAGTTTTACCGACATAACGCTTTGATAACCTCGTCGAGCGAAGAAGGGTTCCCGACGTCGATTCCTTCTTTTTTGAGCGCCTCGGACAGACGTAAGAAGAACGGCATGTCCAAAGCGAGTTCCTGCATCTTCTTCCCGTCGGAAAAGACTTCGTAGGGCGTGCCGTCGAGGACCTTGTGCCCGTCGGAGATGACTAAGACTCTGTCGGAAGAGTACGCTTCCTCGATGTCGTGCGTAATCGAAAGGATCGTGAGGGACGGATTGTCCTTCTTGGCCTGATGGATCAGGGAGATGATTTCCCTCTTCCCTTTCGGATCGAGCATCGACGTCGCTTCGTCGAGGATCAGGATCTTCGGGGAACGGACCAAGGCGCCGGCGATCGCCACCCTCTGCTTCTGCCCGCCCGAGAGCTGGCTCGGCTCCCGGTCGAGGAAATCCTGCATCCCGACCTTCTTCCCGTATTCGTCCACGAGGACTTCCATCTTTTCCTCGCTCACGCATTCGTTCTCGAGCCCGAAGGCGATGTCCTCGCGCACGGTCGAGGCGATGAACTGGTTGTCCGGGTTCTGGAAGACGATCCCGATGTCCTTCCGCAGCTCGAGGATGTTCTTATCCTCGGCTTTCTTCCCGAAGATGTAGATGTCCCCTTTGTTCTGTTCGAGTAGCCCGATGACGAGCTTCGCCAAAGTGGACTTCCCTGAGCCGTTATGCCCGACTAGGCACACATACTGGCCTTTATAAATATCAAAAGAAACGTCGTCGATCGTCTTCTTGGACGAATCGTAGGCGAAGGATACGTGATCGAACCGGACGGCGCTTTCTTTTTCTTCCATTTCTTCCCTGATTCCGCAATTCTTCGTTATTCCCAGAAGAGCCCATACAAGTCTACACTATTTTCCCGAATCTTTATCGGATTTTGAATCCGGGGAGCGCTTCCCGTCTTTCCTGATATGGAAATCGTGAACGAACGCGTACGCCCAGTACGCCAGAAGAAGGGCGAAACAAACCGAAAGGAAGACGATCCAGAAGACCCTCCTCGTGTTCTCATTTCCTTTGAAGGCGACGCCGTAGCAGGAGACCAGGATGAGAACGAAGATCACGAGGAGAACGAGCGTCCCCTTAGCCCAGTAGAGGAATCCCTGAGGCTTTTTCTCTTTCGGAAGCATGTTATTCCTTCTCTTCCCAGACGGGCTTCAAAATCCGTCCTTGGTAATGCACGACTTTGACCCCGGCCGTCTCGAGGAGCTTTCTCGAGGCGAGGACGGAATCTTCCCCCTCGTGCTTGTTCTCGAGGTAGATGACTTCCTTGATTCCCGACTGGATCACCGCCTTGGCGCATTCGTTGCACGGGAACATCGTGACGTAGAGGGTCGAACCCGTGATGTCCTTGTTCGCGTTTAAGATCGCGTTGAGCTCGGCGTGGACGACGTAGGGGTATTTGGTCTTGAGCGGATCCTTTTCGCTTTTTCCCCACGGCATCTTCTCATCGTCGCAGCCGCGCGGCATCCCGTTATATCCGAGGGAAAGGACCCTTTTGTCCCGGATGATTGCTGCCCCGACCTTGCTCGAAGGGTCCTTCGAGCGCTGGGCTGAAAGCAACGCGATGCCCATAAAATACTCGTCCCAGGAAATGTGGTTCTGATCTTCTTCCATCGTTCTGTTTCTCTTTTCTCTATCTCGGAATACGAGCCCATTTTAAGACATAAATCTAGGGAAGAAAAGGCGCATATCGTTTATAATGGAACTTATTACGAAAGGAAGGGGAAACATGAAACTGAAGAAACTATCCGCGAGGTTCTCCTGCATCTTCGCGGTTCTCGCCATGGGGTGCTTAACGGTCTACGCCGTTCTTTACGACAACGAAAACATCGACAGCTCCTATCAGAGCAGGGCCTACTCCGTGCGCTTCTTCGCCCGGCTCGGGCTCTACCTCTTTTTGGCCTGCGCGCTCGCTTTCTTCCTCATCTACCGGTTCTCGTATAAAAAAGAAAAGGAAAGGAAAGAAGAAGAGAATCAGAAGCCCAGGGACGGAAAGGAATGGGCCGATTCAGGTCCGCTCTTCGAAAAGACCGTTACGAAAAAATGCCCCTACGGCGAAATCGTCTCGGGGAATCTCTATGCGGCCGGAAGAAACGCCGTCCAGTGGGTGTTCCTCTTCCTCTGCTGGATTGCAATCTTCCTGTGCGGGAGCTTCACGGCTTCGAATCAGCTTCTGATCGCCGGAGAGGTCCTGCTGATGCTGACGCTAGTCCTGTTCGTCTTCAGCGTCTTCGATCCGGGCTACTTCTTAAGGCCCGGAAAAGGAACCGAGGCGGCCTATTCGTTCGAAAAGGACAGACTCCGCCTCGTCCGCAAAAAAGGAGAGAGAGTCCTCGCGAAGAAGGAATTCGCCTGGGAAGACCTGATCGGGGTCAAGGAATACGACAAGACCTACGTCCTCGTCTTCTCCACGTCCTATCTCTCCTACGCCGCCGCCCTCCCAAAGGAAGGGACGTCGATCGAGGTCCACAGTTTCTTAGCCAGGAAGATGCGGGAAGGAAAACGCTAGATTTTCCTTCCTTTTTCATTTATTTTGAAAAGTTCTTCAATTTTCCGTTCTGGCCTTTCCCCTTTTGCGCTACAATAGGAATCAGTTTTGAAGCTTGCGTCCGTCAGAAAGTCGCGTCGGGGTCGATCCGGAGAAGAGCAGTCTTGTTCGTATCGGAAAACGTTTCTTTTAGGCGGATTCGGAGCGGATACGGAAGGAGGAAAAACAGAGTATGTCGGAAGAAAAAGAAGTCAGTTCGTACTTCGGTTGCGACGTGTTCGGGGACGAAGCGATGCGCACGTACCTTCCCAGGAAGGTCTACGAAGCGCTGAACGAGACGATCCACCTCGGTAAGGAACTCGACCCGGGGATTGCCGACGACGTGGCCCACGGCATGAAGGAATGGGCCATTTCCAAGGGCGCGACGCATTTCACGCACTGGTTCCAGCCGATGAGCGGGGTCACCGCGGAAAAGCACGATTCGTTCATCACCAAGCCGGACGCCCGCGGGAAGGTCATCATGGCCTTCTCCGGCAAGGAGCTCATCAAAGGGGAGCCGGACGCTTCCTCTTTCCCCAGCGGCGGCCTAAGGGCGACATTCGAAGCCAGGGGCTACACCGCCTGGGACTGCACGTCCCCGGCCTTCGTCATGAAGGACGAGTTCGGCGCGGTCCTCTATATCCCGACCGCCTTCTGCTCCTATACGGGCGAGGCGCTCGACGACAAGACGCCGCTGCTCCGCTCGATGGAATATCTCTCCGAGCAGGCCGTCAGAACCTTACGGATCTTCGGAGATACTTCGACCGCGAAGGTCTTCCCTTCCGCCGGCCCGGAACAGGAATACTTCCTCGTCGACACGGAACATTTCGCCGCCAGAAAGGATCTGATCTATACCGGAAGGACGCTTTTCGGCGCCCCGGCCCCGAAAGGCCAGGAACTCGACGACCACTATTTCGGCCCGATCCGCGACAAGATCGCTTCGTTCATGGCCGAAGTCGACAATACCCTCTGGCGCTTAGGCGTGCCGGCCAAGACGCGCCATAACGAAGTCGCCCCGTCCCAGCACGAGCTCGCGGTCATCTACGACACGGCGAACAAGGCCGCCGACCAGAACGCGCTCGTCATGCTGGTCTTAAAGAAAATCGCGAAGAAACACGGGTTCATCTGCCTTTTGGCGGAAAAACCTTTTGCCGGGATCAACGGCAGCGGCAAGCACAACAACTGGTCGCTCAGCACCGACACCGGGGAGAACCTCTTCAATCCGGGCAAGGACCCGCTTTCGAACACGAAGTTCCTGACGTTCTTGGCCGCGGTGGTCAAAGGCGTCGACGAATACGGGGATCTGCTCCGCGAATCCGTCGCCAGTTACAACAACGATTTCCGCTTGGGCGCTAACGAGGCCCCTCCAGCCATCCTCTCGGTCTTCATCGGGGACGAACTGAGCAAGGTCGTCTCGCAGATTGTCGATCCGGCCTCGGCCGGG
>CAYUFI010000020.1:25128-26029 GCA_964444175.1 uncultured Clostridiaceae bacterium
CTCTGGGGCGGGGCAAAGACGCTTCCGGCCCTCAAGAAGGACACGACCGACCGCAACAGGACTTCCCCGTTCGCCTTCACGGGCAACCGCTTCGAATTCCGCATGGTCGGTTCGCAGCAGAACATCGCCGAAGCGAACGCGGTCCTGAATACGATCTTGGGACACGCGCTGAAGGATTTCGCCGACGTGGTCGAAAGGAGCGGGGATAAGAAGCAGGCCGTAAACGATTGGATCCGCAAAGCTTTCTCCGAACACGGGCGCATCCTCTTCAACGGGGATGGCTATTCCGAAAGCTGGGTCAAAGAAGCGGCAAGACGCGGCCTTCCGAACCTGAAGACCACGGTCGAAGCGACCGATGTCCTGACGACCGAGCGCGTGAAGGACCTCTTCCTCGAATCGAAGGTCCTTACCCCCACCGAGCTTTCCTCCAGAGCCCAGATCAAGTACACGAATTACGCCAACCAGGTCCTGATCGACGCGAAGACGATGATCCACATGGCCGAAAAGCAGTATCTTCCGGCCGGAAACGCCTATCTGAGTGCGCTCGCGGACGAAATCAGGAAGTGCTTAGAAGCGCATATTCCCGCTCCGAAGAGCACATTGGCCAAGGCTCAGAAGCTCTCCGTCCTGCTCGACGAGGCGGACGAAGCGGAAGAAAAGCTCTCGATGACGCTTCAAGGAGTCGGAAGCGCCGACGGAAGGGACAAGGCGGTCTACTGCCGCGACAAGATCCTCCCGCTGCTCGCTTCTTTAAGAGAAAAGGTCGACGCGATGGAACTGATCGTGGCCAAATCCTACTGGCCGGTCCCGTCCTACGGGGATCTGCTCTTCCACGTCAACTAGCCTTTCGCATTTTCTTTCCGATTCCGTTTGACACGGAGGAGGAAAACGAGTAATGTAT
>CAYUFI010000021.1:0-23654 GCA_964444175.1 uncultured Clostridiaceae bacterium
GATTAACCGTCTCGGGAATGTCCGTTTGCGCTTTAGTTTCCGCGGCATATGGATCGGTTCTCAGGATATCCTTCAACCGAAAAAACAAGTTTCTTAATCAACGAAAAAACACCGGCCGAACCGGTGTTTTTCTGTATCGTCCTTACTTCGCTTCTTTCTTGGCGAACTTCTTGTTGAAGCGATCGATACGGCCGTCGGAGACGATCGTTCCCTGCTTGCCGGTGTAATACGAATGGCACTTGGAGCAGGTATCGACACGGATTTCCTTTAAGACGGAACCGGTCTCGAACGTGTTGCCGCAGTTGACGCAGGTCACTTTGCAGCGGTGATACTCCGGATGGATGTCTTTCTTCATACTAAGTCTTTTTCTCCTTTCGCTTGGATTTTGCCAAGCCAGACTGCGTTCTGAATAATACCATATCCCGTTCCGGTTTTTCAACCGGAGAGGGAAATTTCTCCGAATTTTTTACGCTTCCCGGACGGAAATCAGGAAATCGAGATCCGTGCGGTGTTTCATCTTCCTGTACGGCTTATGGACGCGCGAACCCCACGAGTCGTCCCCGCCGACGCCCTTGTTGAATCCACAGAGCGTCAGATAGTTCCCGTTGGAAGCAGGTAAGTCCGTGTTCCGTTCGGCGTTGTCGATGACGAACTCGTCGTAAGGAAGGTACTTGAACGAGAAGCTCTTCGACAGGGCGGAGAACACCAGGTCGTACTTTCCCTCGTGGATTCGCACTTCCCTCGTATAGAGGTGGTTCCCGCATTCCTGCGGCATCGAGTACGGGACGTATTCCTTCTCCGCATCGGATTCGTACGTTCCGAAGTTCTCGCCCAGATGACGGTCCGGATAATTCTCGTAAGGGCCTTTTCCGGAATAAGAGAAGGAAGAATACTCCTTTTCGAAACGGAAGCGCAGTCCGAACAGGGCCGGAGAGACCCACGCCGCCTTCTTAAACGACGTATGGACCCTGACCGTCTCGTCCGCATACACCGTGTACGTCACGCGGATTGTGCGGAAGATGGCTCCGATCGGAAGGATGTAGGGGACGGAGACGACGACTTTGTCTTTCGATTTCTCCTTCACTTTCAGCTCCCTTACGAACGGGATATAGATCGGATACTTCGATCCGCCCAGATAGAACGAAAGGAAGAACTTTTCGAACGTGTTGTCGTTATCCGTCGTCGGACGGTAGAGCGTCGGCAGGACCGGTCTCTGCAGGAAAAGATGCCCGCCTTTCTCGATCGCCTCTAATCCGCCTCCCCCGGCTTTTCTCCCGGAGAAGATGACCTTGAAGTCCCCTTTCTGGACCGTCAGGTGGTGGACCGACTCGTAAACCCTGAGGCCTTCGTCCTGTGGAGAGGACGGAGCCGGTTCGACGAATCCGTCGGCTTTCTCCAAAGACGAGAGAAGGAACTTCTCTTCTTCCTTCAGCACCGTCCCTTTCGGGGCGTAGGCCGTGTCCGCGGCCAATTTGACCGTGACCCGCGCGTAACAGAATCCGTCTTTCGGCAGAGGGAACACCTCCTTCAAATAGACGCTCTTCGCGCTTCCAGGAAGGACGTTGGCGGAGAATTCCTCGGAATAGAGGACTCCCTTCCTTCCGAAGGCCTCGTAGAGGAAACACAGATCCGACGTGTCCTTGAAAAGGAGGCGGTTCTCGATCCTGACCGCGCGCGCATCCAAGGAAATCTTCAAAGGAGAGTACCAGTAACGGACTTCCCGCATCTTCGACGTCACGCTCCTGTCCGCGAGAAGAAGACCGTCCGCGCAGAAATTCGAATCGTTCGGATAATCCCCGAAATCCCCGCCGTAGCGCAGGATCCCATCCTGATCGCGTAGACCCTGGTCGACAAAATCCCAGATGAATCCTCCCTGGAACTGGGGGAACTCGTCCTCGAGAGCCATGTATTCCCCGAAATTCCCCGTCGAATTCCCCATGGAATGCTCGAATTCGCAGAGGATGTATGGTTTGTCGTGATGTTTCTTCAGGAACTTGCGGATGTCCCACGGATGCGGGTACATCCTCGAAACCACGTCCGACATCTCCTGCCACTTCGGGTATTCCCAGGAGTTCCCTTCGTAATGGACGAGGCGGGACGGGTCCATTTCGTGGAACCGATCCGCGAGCGCGAGCAGGTTCTTCCCGGCGTAGGCTTCGTTCCCGACGCTCCAGAAGACGATGCACGGATGGTTGAAATCGCGTTTCAGCATGTCCGTCCCGCGCCCGACGATGAAGTCGCGGTAACGCGGATCGTTTCCCGGCAGGACCTGTTCGGTCTTCTCGATCTTCTTGTCGAGCGTGTTGAACTGCCACGTCCCGTGCGTCTCGATCGCTGCTTCGTCGACGACCAGGATCCCGTACCGGTCGCAGAGTTCGTAGAACTCGTTGATGTTCGGGTAGTGGGAGCAGCGGATTGCGTTGAAATTGTACGCCTTCAAAAGGCGGATGTCCTGTTCGTCGAGTTCGGGCGTGACGACGCTTCCCGTCTCGGCGCAGAACTCGTGCCGGTTCACCCCGCGGAACAGAACTCTCTTTCCGTTCAGAAGGATGACCCCGTCCTGGATCGTGATGTTCCGGAAGCCGATCATGAGGGTCGCTTTCTCGAGTTCACTTTCTCCGCGTACGAGGGAGACTTCGAGCGCGTAGAGGTTCGGAATCTCGTCCGACCAGGGTTTGATTTTTGGGAAAGTCCCCGTAAATTCCGTCGCTTTCCCCGAAACGGCATCCTTTTCTTCCGAGAAAAGGATCTGTTCCCCGTCTTTCAGGACCGCGCGGACTTTGCTTCCTTCCGAGGCGTTTTCCGTAAAGACCTTCAAGGAGAGCTTTCCTTCCCTGGTCTTCGTATCGTAATCCGGACGCACCTTGATGTCGGAAAGATGTTCGTGAGGGACCTCGACCAGATCCACCGAACGGAACAGGCCGTGGAATCTCCACATGTCTTGATCGGTGATCCAGGAAGCCAGCGAAAAGCGGAAGACCAGGATGTCGATCCGGTTCTTCCCCGGAACGGAAAGGCTCGAGATATCGAACGTATTCGTCATGTAGCCGTTCGCGGAATATCCGGCGAACTTCCCGTTCACGAACAGATACATCGCCGAAAGGAACCCGTTGATCTCGAGATAGCGGTCCTTGTCCGATCCGTCCAGTTCGACCGTCCTCGAATAGATGCCGACGGGGTTTTTCTCCGGGAGTTCCCAGTTCTTCAAATCCTCCCGCCCTTCCCATTCGTACATGACGTTGAGATAATCCGGCTTGTTGTATCCGGTCGTCTCCCACGTCGAAGGGACGGGGACGGAAGCGTGTCCGAGCTCATCGAGCTTTGCGAACTTCTCCGGGTCGAACCGGTCGAGATAGACGAATTCCCACGTCCCGTCTAAGGACGTGCGGATGCTTTTCCCCCCGGCTTCCGCGCGGAAAAAGGAAGGGACGGAAGCGTTGACGGAATTGACCGGCTTAGACAGTAACGAAAGATCGGGTTGTTCCATGTTCTATTGCTCCTTGAGTCCGTCGATGATGATGTCGAGCACTTCCGACAGGGCGTCGCGGTACGAGAGGTTCGTCTTCTTCAGGATTTCGTCGCGGTGCATCATCTGCATCGCCTCCACGAAGAGATTCACGACCAGCGGGACGTTCAGCCCCTTCTTGAAGATGCCTTTCTCCATGCCTTCGTTCAGCAGATACTCGACCTTGTCCCACTGGGTGGAATACGATTTCAGGACGAGGTCGTAGAGGGCCGGATAATGTTCCTTCAGCCCATCGGTCTTCTCGATTGAGAGTTCCCCCTCGTATTTCGAGCGAGTGTTCAGGATCATCCGCAGCTTGTCCTCGAGGGACAGGGTCGAATCGCTATAGATCCGCTGCTGCTTCTCGTGGACCGAATCGAACGACTCGACAATGAAGCGGCGGAAGATGTCTTCCTTGCCGGAGAAATACTTGTAGATCGTCTTCTTGGAGATGTGCAGCTCCTTCGCCAGTTCGTCGAGGGTGAAATTGTACCCTTCCGACTTATAGAGCTTCAAAGCTTCCTCGATGATCGGATGTTCCAAATCTTCCATAAAATCCCCCTTTCTTCCTTAACCGATTCTTCTCGCGCCGTCGCACGGGACCGTCCTGTAGCATTCGCACTTCAGGCGCGTCTTCGCGTAATAGTTCTTCTTCACGGAGGCGATTACTTCCTCCGTCTTCTCCTTCGGCGAGACGAAGAGGGCGCAGCCGCCGAATCCTGCCCCGGTCATGCGGGCGCCGATCGCTCCGGCCTTCCTCGCTTCCGAGCAGAGCGTCTCCAGTTCGTAACCGGCCACTTCGAAATCCTTGTCGACCGACTCCATCCCCTCGTTCAGGACCGAGGCGAACTCCTCGATCTTTCCTTCCTGGAGGAGTTCAGCGCATCTGAGCGTCCTCCTGTCGTCGGAAATCAGATGGCGCAGCCTCTTATACGAGTTCGGATTACTTACGAGCTTATCCTTATATTCCTCGAGCTGCCCGAGGCTCAGCGAGCACGCGTCGTCGAACTGCAGATACGGCCGCAGGTCCTTCAGACCGTCCTTCATCTCCTGCACGCGGACGTTGTATTTCGATTCGACGAGCTTCCGCGGTTTGTTCGAATTCATGATGACCAGGTCGTAATTCCCGAGCCGGAACGAGAAATACTTGTATGCGAGCGTCTTCGTGTCGAGGAAGATGACCTGGTCCTTCTTCCCCATCTTGCACGCGAACTGGTCCATGACCCCGCTCGAAAGACCCATGAATCCGTTCTCGTTCTCCTTGGAGTAGAGGACGATGTCGAGATCCGAGACCTTCTTTCCGGCGTATTCGTTGATGATCGTCCCGATCAGGACCTCGATCGCCGCCGAGGACGAGAGTCCGCTCCCGGTCGGGAGATCCGAGGACAGGGCGATGTCGAGTCCGTGTTCGAGTTCAATCCCGTGCTTCTTAAAGACGTAGAATTCCCCGATGACGTAATTGATCCAGTTGTATTTCGACTTGCACAAATCGTCTAAGGAGAATTCCTGCAGATATGTCAGGGAATAGACCCGCACCAGGCGGTCCTTCCTTTCGGAGACCTTCGCCTCGATCCCGAGCCCGATCGCCATCGGAAGGACGTGCCCTCCGGCGATGTCGGTGTATTCCCCGATCAGATTGACCCTTCCCGGGGAAAAGAACGACTCTTTCCCTTCGTAACCGAATTCCCGTTTAAAGATTCTGTCCGCCTGTAAGTTTTCCATGTTGATACCGCTTTCTTCCTTCTCCTTCATTGTATCATCCCTTTTCAGAATGTTGGAACTATAAGAATGTTTTTGGTTTCTTCCGTCGCAATTCCGTCCCAGTTTGTATTGAAGGCTATGCATTTAGAAAAAAGGAACGCTTGAAAACGCCTCTCCGGCCGTAAAAAAAGAAGAGACCAACGAAGAGATCCCTTCCTTTAATCGAAGATGGGCGTCTCGGGATTGGTCCCGAGCGAGCTCAGATGGTAAAAGCGGTTTTTCACGTACGTGTACGAGCTGAGGAAGATTTGATAGAGTTCCTCGTAGGTCCTGTACGTCGAATCGAGGACGAGACGGTACCAGTCCTGCTCCTCCCCGTTCCGCACGTGGAGGATGTTCTTATGGACCGACGCAATCCGTTTCAGCGTGTGTTCGTCGAGCTTCAGATTGACGATGCAGTATCCGCCCTTCTGATAGACGTAGGCGAAATAGTCGTCCAAGAAGCGCATCGTGATCGGGGCGGAAGAAGGATCCTCCGGCAGATCGATCGTCAGCGACATCATGTCCTGATGGTCCATCACGTACGAGAGGAAGGTCCGGAAATCGAGCCTCGCCGCCTTGGCCGGAAGGATGTCGTCGAGAGCTTCCGAAATGTCCTTCAGCGTGACTTTCTTCTCGATGAGAGGCGGCTCGACGTATTCCCCGTCCACGAACTCGTTCGGGACGACGTACGAATCGAGGCGGAGATGCCTGTATTTCTCATCGTCCAAGGCGTTCAGTTCGGAATAGATCTCGTCTCTCGGGGCGTATAAAGGCACGTCCGCGCGGGCTTCCCGGAACGCCAGGTCGAGCAGGTTCTTCCTCTTCGCCTTCGCTTCGAGCCTCGCTCGGTCGAACGCCGGATCGTAGAGGGAAATCAGTTTCGAGTCGGTCGAGAGGATCAGGGAATTCGACGCTTCCCCTTTTTCTGTTAAGAACGAGTACTTCCCGCTCTCCTCGTCGTAATCCTCCGACAGGACGTAGCGGTAGCACCTGTCCAGAAAGCCGAAGAAATCGGAAGGCGAACGGAATGAGCCCGCGAGCAGGACGGAATAGACGTCTTCCTTATAAAACGTCATGGACGACAGTTCCCTCTTTTTCCCGCTCACGTAGGATTCGTCCGAACGGAAGACGATCTTCGCCGAGGAATCCTCGAACGTCAGAATCGCGTAAACGGCTTCCCCGGCGTAGAGGATCAGGACGGTCTGGTCTCCGTCTTCCTTCCTTTTACAGACGTTCAGAACTGGATAGTTCTCCGGATTGTAATTGGTCTTCTCGAGATGAAGAACGACGTCCTCGGGGGATAAAAGGAGGATGTCCGACGGTTCGAACTTCTGGAGTTCCTTCGGAAGATCGAGCAGAATCGGTTCGCCCTTTTCCCGGGCTTTGACCGGTTCGATATAGCGGTACGTGATCGTTACGTCCCTTTCGGGGGCTTCGAACGCCAGGAGCGTCCCTTCCGCGATCGGGCTTTCGGAAACGATGGAAACAGGCTTGTACCCCGGATGCTTCTTAGCGAACTTCAGCTGGCTCACCTCAACCATCTTTCCTTTGCGGACGTACTGGACCTTTTTCTTTTTCCTGTCCTCGGTCATCTCCGTCACGGAGATGCAGTTGAAGAACCGCCGGGCATAGTAAAAGACGACGAGCAGGGCGGTGACTCCGACAACGAGGATCGCGCCCCAGAACACGAAGTAATCCAGATAGGTCTCGGTTTCTTCAAAGATGGGGAAATTCATAAAAGATCCGCTCTGTATTCAGTATAACGCTTTGAAAAAGAGTCCTCTATCCTCTATTACAGAATTGGAACCGGTAAAAAGACCGGTCCGTCCGCGAACGGATGGATCTTTCCGCATTTGCAGTCTCCCCGGCTTTGGTGCATAATAAATACGCCATCGCGACAGTCTCTCTTCGAACCAGGTCAGGGTAGGAATACAGCAGCCTTAAGATCGGAAACCGTGTGCGGTGGTTTTCTTCTTACTTACCGGAATACAGCATGGACCGCGAACTTTTCGAACGCTGCCGCGAACTAGCCTATCAGGAAGCTCTGGAAGCTTTTCAGGAGAACGAGATCCCCGTCGGGGCCGTCCTCGTCTTTCGCGACCGGATCGTCGCGTCCGCGCACAACTCGTCCTTAAAAAACGGGGATCTGACCGAACACGCGGAGATGAACGTCCTCAAGAAAAGCGAAGCCCTCCTTCCGCGGACGTCTTTAAGCGGAGCGAGCCTCATCGTCACGCTCGAGCCGTGTCTGATGTGTCTAGGCGCCTTACTCAACACGCACGTCAAGGACATCTATTTCTTCGCCAAGGATCCGACCCGCGGAGCCTTCTCGCATTTCAACGTGGACATGAACGCGGACGGACTCACCGTCCATTACATCCCCGACGAAGCGTGCGGGAAGATCCTCACGGAATTCTTCCGGAAAATACGCAAGAAATAGGGGCGGAAAGCCTATAGATCCGCAGAAAAAATGAACAACTCTGAGCGCAAGCGCAGTTTCTTCCAAGTCAAAAACTTCGAAAAGTACAGTTTCTCCAAGGTTCAAAAGCCTAAAAAGGGAAATTTCTTCAAAGTCCGTTTGAAAACAGCAGGTTTTTCCGCGTTCTTTTAAGCCGGACGCCCTCCGAAAATTCCGCAAGGAAAAAGCGGTGAATCCCTTTTCCGCAAATAAAAAAGGAAAGAAGACTTTCGCCCTCTTTCCGGACGGATCAAATCGGAAGACTACTTGATGATGTCCGTGCCCATGTACGGACGCAGAACTTCCGGAACCGTGATCGTCCCGTCGGCGTTCTGATAGTTCTCGATGACCGCCGCGGTGGTTCTGCCGACCGCGAGTCCCGAGCCGTTCAGGGTATGGACGAATTCCGTCGGGGAATCCTTCGTTCTCTTGAAGCGGAGATTCAGGCGTCTCGCCTGGAAGTCGAGGCAGTTCGAGCAGGAAGAGATTTCCTTATAGTTGTTGTACGAAGGGAGCCAGACTTCGATGTCGTAGGTCTTCGCCGAGGAGAATCCGACGTCGCCGGTGGATAAGCAGACCACGTGGTACGGAATCTTCAGGAGCTGGAGGATTTTTTCGGCTTCGTGCGTCATGTCTTCCAGTTCGTCCCAGGATTTCTCCGGGAGGCAGTATTTGACCATCTCGACCTTCTGGAACTGGTGCTGACGGATGATGCCGCGAGTATCTCTGCCAGCGCTTCCAGCTTCTTCTCTGAAGCAGGCGGAATAAGCGCAGAAATGCATCGGGAGCTGATCCGCGGAGAGAATCTCGTCGCGGTACATGTTCGTGACCGGGACTTCCGCGGTCGGAATCATCCAGAGATCATCGTTGGTGTGGTAGGCCTGATCGGCGAACTTCGGCAGCTGGCCGGTACCGGTCATGGAAGCCGTGTTGACCATGAACGGAGGCAGGATCTCGGTGTAGCCCGCCGCGACGTGCGTGTCGAGCATGAACATCGCGAGGGAACGCTCGAGTTTGGCGAACGCGCCCTTATAAATGGTGAAACGCGGGCCGGAAATCTTGATCGCGCGGTCGAAGTCGAAATATCCGAGCTTGGTCCCCAGATCCCAGTGCGGGAGCGGGGTGAAATCGAACTTGGTCGGTTCTCCCCATCTGCGGACCTCGACGTTGGCGCTGTCGTCCTTGCCTAACGGGAGGGACTTGTCCGGAAGGTTCGGGGTCTTTAAGAGGATCTGGCGGATCTGTTCCGTCTTCTCGGCGATCTTCGCGTCGAGTTCGGCGATCCTCGATTTATTGTCCTCAATCTCCTTCAAAATCGGGGCGATGTCCTTCTTTTCCCTCTTGTACTGTCCGATGAGCTTGGAAACTTCGTTTCTCTTCTGCTTCAGAGCATCCGATTCCTGGATGCATTCCTTTCTTTCCTTGTCGAGGACGGGGAGTTCTCTTAAATAGGAATAGTCTCCGTTTCTCGTGTTCTCGCGGGCGATAACTTCCTCGAGATGTTCTTCAACGTACTTCAGATCCAACATAACGCTTTCCTTTTCTGGCCTTTTTCAATAAAAAAGGGCCTCTTTCTCTGTCGGGACGAGATTGCTCGTGGTGCCACCCGATTTCACTTGGAAAACCAAGCCTTTCAATTCGCCGTTGAAGCTTTTTCCGCAGAGTGGATTCCGGTTTTTCCTTCTATCGCTTTTCCACCTTTCGGCGACTCTCTTGAAGAAGGAAGAAGACCGTACTGTTTCTGCTCTTCAACAACTAGAATTATAGAAACGAACGGAGACTTTTTCAACAAGGGAAGACTCCGCTGTAGTTATTGGGTTATTTGTTTCTAGGTATTTATTGGGTTATTTGTTTCTACCCATCCATCCCCCTAGGGGGATTCGATTATTGGGTTATTCGTTTCTACTTAATCCCCCGGCTAGGATGATTAGACAGGAGGAACGGGACTATGAACGGATTGAACCCAGCATACGTGGAATCGGTGATCAGGAAGGCGAAAGTGGGAAAGCTCACGACGGGGCAGGCCGCCGCCAAGCTCGGCGTAAGCAAGCAATACGTCAACAGGCTCAAAAGGTCATACGCCGCGAAGGGAGCCTTGGCTTTCCGGCACGGAAACGAAGGGAAGGGCCGCTCGTGGAAAACCAAGCCGGCGACCGAGGCGAAGATCATCGCGCTTTATCGCGACAAATACGCCGGATTCAACTTCAAGCATTTCCTCGAGAAGCTCAACGAGGAAGAAGGGGTCGCGATCAGCTACGAGCCGCTACGCCGCATCCTGACCTCCGCCGGCTTCAAGTCGCCGAAGGGGCATAAGGGCAAGAAGGAAAAGGCCGAGCATCCTTCAAGGCCAAGGAGGCAATGCTTCGGGGAGCTGCTGCAGATAGACGCCAGCATACACAATTGGTTCGGCGACTTACTGCCGAAGGCCACCCTCCACGGGGCCATAGACGACGCCACCGGAACCGTAATGGGGCTTTTCTTCGACAAGGAGGAAACGCTCCGCGGATATTATGAGATGATGTGGCAGATCCTCAATAAATACGGGATCCCGGAGGCCTTCTACGGGGACAACCGCACCATATTCGAGTTCCGGAAGCTCTCCGAGAAGAACCAAACGATCGACCGCGATGTCCACATCAACTTCAAGCGCATGTGCCAGCAGCTCGGGATCGAGTTGATAACCACCTCGGTCTCCCAGGCCAAAGGCAGGATTGAGAGGCTTTGGGGGACGCTTCAGTCAAGGCTGATATCGGAGCTTAGGCTGAGGGGCATAACCACAATCGGCGAAGCCAATGCCTATCTGCCCGAGTTCATGGCCGACTACAACCGGCGATTCGCCATCAAGCCCGAGATGGAGTCGTCGGTCTTCGCCCCGGCCCCGTCGCCGAGGGAAATCGATTTCTACCTCTCCGTCGAGTTCCAAAGGGTCGCGGACAGCGGCTCGTCGTTCGGGTTCGAAGGGAAAAGGCACCAGCTGATCGATGAGGACGGAATCGTCGCCAAGATTCCTTCTAAGACCGTCGTTGACATATACGTCACCAGATCCGGGAAGCGCGTCGCCGTGTTCGACGGCAGGCTATGGGACCTGGTGGACATCGAAAGAAGGCAAGCGGAGCCGAAGCCGAAGCCCGTGGGAAGGCCAAAGTTCGTCCCCGGGCCCAACCACCCGTGGAGGAGGTACGTTCTAAAAGCCAAGAAAGGGTAGAAACAAATAACCCAATAATGACACAAGGGAAGACTCCGCCCGAACGGTGAGAAATCCTGACACGGAGTTCTTGATGAAAGCCGTCGTTGCGCGGTAACACTTGTTTTATAGGAAGGCGGAAACAATCCGAAAAGTCCGCCGGATGATCCCCACTTTTTATTCTCCGCCTTGAATCGAATCCGGCTTACGTTTTTATTCGAACATGGGGGGGAGTGCGCTTCCATCCGTCCCTCTTTAAGGAGGATTCGGTGAATTTTTTCTCGGAATCTTCCTTTTTCTCCGTCAAATCCTTTCCGGTTTAGAACAGAAGGAAAAAGGAGCCGGTTCTTCCTCCGGGTTTCCCCGCAGGACAGAAGGGCTCCTCTAGACAAACCGGACAGATTACTTTTTTTCGTTCTCCCGTTCCTCGAGCAGGACTTCGAGCTCGTCCACGAGCTCCTTCATCCTTTCGGTCACGGAGAGATAGGTTTCTTCCTTTGTAAGATCGACTCCGGCCTTCTTTACTTCCTCGACCGGGAAGTCGGATCCACCCATCTTTAATAAAGAGATGTAACGTTCGAACTCTTCCTTTCCGCCTTTCTTGTACTTCTGATAGAACTGCATCGAGACCGTGAAAGAAGTCGCATACTGGTAGACGTAGAACGGCGTGTAGAACAGGTGCGGGATGTACGCCCAGACGTAGCACTTCAGTTTTTCCTTGGTGATGTCCATGCCGTAGTACTGTTCGTACAGACGGATCATTTCTTTATTGAACACGTCGTAGTTCAGCGCTTCGCCTCTTTCGGCCTTCTGCGCAATGTCGTACTCGAAATGCGCGAAGAGGGTCTGGCGGTAGAATGTCGAGACGATCTCGTCGATTGCCTTCTGGAGCAGCATGATCTTCTGATCCCGGTCGAGCGAACCGGATTCCATCATGGAATCGAGCAGATTGTGCTCGTTGAACGTCGAAGCGATCTCCGCGACGAAGATCTCGTAATCCGACTTGAAGAACGGCTGGGCTTCCTTGGAATACATCGTATGAACCGAATGTCCGGACTCGTGGGCCAAAGTGAAGACGTCGTCGAGCGTGCCCTGGAAATTGAGCAGAATGTACGGACGGTCGAGCGCTCCGCCGGTCGAATAGGCCCCGCTTCTCTTCCCTTCGTGCTCGTAGACGTCGACGTACCCGTCCTCGGTCACGAGGCGCGCTTTCTTCTGATAATCCTCGGAGTAGCTGCGGATCGAATCATAGAAGAACTCCTTCGCTTCCGCGTAGGTGTATTTCTTGTCCGACGCGGCGAACTGGAGATAACGCTCGTACGTATGGTACTCGTCGAGGTGCAGGTACTTCTTTCTCATCCGCACGTATTTCTTCAGAGCTTCGTTCTGCGTCGAGGCGACGCGGAGGAGCGTCGTGAAGACGCTCTCCGGAATCCTGTTCCGGCTCAGATGGGAAGACAAGATGGACGAATAGCCTCTCGCCTTCGTCGAGGCCAGTTCGGACTGGACAACGGAGTTATAGATTTCCCCGTAGGTCGTCTTATGCTCGTCGTAGTAGGAATAGAGGGCTTCGAAGATCGCCTTCCGGTCGTCGGGATCCTTCGAATCGTTGATGAGCGGCAGCCAGTTGCCCTGGGTGACCTTCACTTTCGTCCCGTCCTTCAGCGTGATCTCCTTCGCTTTCCTGTCCGCGACGGAAAGGGCCGCGTAGAGAGAAGAGCCTTCGCCCTGGACCGTGCTGAAATACGACAGAAGCTTTTCTTTCTCCCCGTCGAGGACGAACTTCCGGTTCGCGAACAGCTTCACGATTTCGAAATCGAAATCCTGGTCTTCCGGATGGTCGAGGAAGAACTTCTTAAAATACTCCTCCCCGAGAGACAGCATTTCCGGATCCGAATACGCCAGCGTTTCCCCGAGGCGTGCGAAGAAATGCTCGACGTTCGCCTCGTCCTCTTGGTTCTCGACGACCCTCGAGTCGAGGTCATTCTTCTGCGACGCGTAGGACGCCGCCTTCATCAGGCGCGGTTCATAGGTTCTTAAAAGCCCGATGAATTCATGGAGTTTCGTTTCGTCCCCGAGCTTTCCCTGGAACGAGGCGAGGACAGGAAGTCCGCTCTCCAGTTCCTTCAGTTCCTTTAAGAAATCCTCTCTAGTCGCAAAGAGTTTCGTCAAATCCCAGCTGTCTTTTTCCATCGTTCTGTTTTCCTTTCTGTATTTACGGATGTATTCAGTCTAACATTTTTGTCGTTCGGACGGCCATCTCTTTCAGAAGAGCGTGATCATGTCGTCCTGTGGAAGATCCTTCAGACATCCCAGATCGGCCAGTTCCTGAATCTTCTGCTTCGGAACCTTCGTGCGGTTCGTGAAGTCCTCGACCGATGTGAACGGATGGTCGTTCCGCGCGTCCACGACCGTCTGGGCGACCGCTTCCCCGAGCCCGGCGAGCACCGTGAACGGAGGGATAATCGCGTTCTGTTCCCGGTCGATGACCCACTGGGACGCGAGCGAGCGGCGGATATCAATGTTCATGATCTTATATCCGCGGTCGACACATTCGAGGGCGACCTGCAGGACGAGCTGGAGATCCAGCTCCGGCGCGGTGAGCTTCTTATGTTCGACGTTGACCTTGTCGTCGAGCTGACGGAGCCGGCGCAGAATTCCGTCAGCTCCCCTGCTCATCGCCCCGATGTCGAACTGGTCGCAGCGGCAGGTGAAATACCCCGCGTAGAACGCCAGCGGATCGTAGACCTTGAACCAGGCCACGCGCAGGGCCATCATCGTGTAGGCCGCGGCGTGCGCCTTCGGGAACAAGTACTGGATCTTGTCGCAGGCGTCGATGTACCACTGAGGGACGTTATGCGCCTTCATGTCCGCGATGAACTTCTCGCGGGCTTCCATTCCGCCTTCCTTCGGTTTCGGCTTTTTGAAACGCCCGTGGCGGACGATTTCCATGATGACGAAGGATTCCTCCTGGTCCATGCCGTAATCCTGGTGGAGCTGGAGCATGATGTCGTCGCGGCAGCCGATGCAGGTGTTGATGTCCATCGTCCCCTGCTTGATCAGGTCCTGCTGGTTCCCCGCGTAGACGTTCGTCCCGTGGGAGAGGCCCTGGACGCGGAGCAGGTCCGCGAAGGTCTTCGGCTTGGTCTCGAGGATCAGGTTCGAGACGTAGTTCGTCCCGAATTCCGGCAGGGCGAGCGTGCCGACTTTCGCCCCGAGGTAGTTGTGTTTCATGTTTAGCGCGTCCACGTTCAGGAACAGCGACATGACTTTCTTGTCGCCTAGAGGCAGCGACTTCATGAACGCGATGAAGTCGTCAGCGTGCCCGTGGAGTTTCGCCATCAGTTTCAGCGTCATCGGGTCGACGTGCCCGAGCTCGTCGAACTTGAGGATCGTGTCGTGCATCTGGTTGTAATCGAAGCCGGAGGTCTGCCAGTCCGCGTCCGGCTTGTCGGCCGGATACTGAATCGGCGTGAAATCGTAGACGTCCGTGCCGCGCGGGATGACGATGATGCCGCCCGGGTGCTGTCCGGTCGTGACCTTGACGCCGATGACGCCCTTGGCCACGCGCTTGATTTCCGCATCCGAAATATCCTCGACCTTCACGCCCGTCTCTGGATGCATGGCGAGGTTTTCGAAATAACCCTTGGCGTATCCGTACGCCTTGTTCTCTTCGACCGTCTGGGTCGTGCCGGCCTTGTAGACGTGGTTCCCGGACTCCTTTTCGAGGAGGACGCGGGTCGCCGCGTGGGCCTGCGCCTGATAGTCGCGCGGGAAGTTCAGATCGATATCCGGCGTCTTTTCGGCGTGGAACCCAATGAAGGTCTGGAACGGGATGTCGTGCCCGTCCTTGATCATCTTCGTCCCGCAGACCGGGCAGTCCTTGTCCGGCAGATCGAAGCCGGACTTGTATTCCTTGGGCACGTCCCACTCGACGTGGCGGCAGTGCGGGCAGCGGTAGTGCGGAGGCAGCGGGTTGACTTCCGAGATTCCGGACATCGTCGCTACCAAAGACGATCCGACCGAGCCTCGCGAGCCGACGATGTACCCGTGGTCGTTGCAGAAGCGCACGAGTTTGGAGGAAATCCAGTAAATGACGTCGAATCCGCCGCCGTGGATACCGGCCATCTCCGTGTCGAGGCGCTCCTGGACAATCTTGGGGAGAGGATCCCCGTACCAGTCCTTGGCCGTGCTGTAGACCAGGTCGTGCAGCATCTGGTCGCAGTGGTCGATGATCGGGAAGGCCAGGTAATTATGGATCGGGGCGACTTCCGGACTGAGCAGGGAAGCGACCTTGTATGTGTTTTCGATGACGATTTCTTCCTCGAGCTTCTCATCCTTTAAGAACGAGAATTCTTCCATCATTTCGTCGGTCGTGCGCAGATGACAGTCCGGATTCTCGTAATACGGCATCTTGTCGCGCCGGTACGGGTTCAGAGGGTGCCGTGCGCCTTTAAGGCCCTTGGCGAAAATGAAAACGTCGCGGAAGATCTTCTCGCTCTTCTCGCAGTAGTGCGCGTCCGAAGTCGCGACGACGGGTTTATCGACTTCCCGAGCCATATCGATGACGTCGCGGACGATCTTGTAGACGTCGTCCATCGACGTGAGCTGACCGTCGTTGACGAGCCAGTCGTATTCGCACGGCGGCTGGACCTCGATGTAGTCGTACCACTTCATCGCTTCCTCGACCCGCTCCTTGCCCTTAGTCATGGCGAGCTGGAACACTTCCCCGTTCTGGCAGGCCGAACCGATCAGGAGGTTCGCCCGGTACTGGGTGATCAGGCTCTTCGGCGCGCGCGGGACGCCGTTCAGATATTTGATCGAGCCGTCCGAAAGAATGCGGAACAGGTCGTGCAGGCCCTGTTTGTTCCGCGCGTAGACGCAGACGTGGTACGGGACCGGCGTGTTCTGCACGGTCCTGTCGCTCTGCAGCTTCATCAGATCCGCGTGCGTGATGCCGGCGTCCGTGTTGGTCAGGCGGTTGAGCATCGCTTCCCAGACGCCGTTGAGGACTTCCGCGTCGTAGACCGCACGGTGGGCGGATTCCTCGTCGTATTCGACCCCGAGGAACTTGCAGCAGGCGCCCAGGCGGTGGGATTTCAGTTCCGGGAACATGTAACGCGAAAGCGGCAGCGTGTCGATCACCGGGTTCTTCAGAATCGGCATGCCGTTGTTCTTCAGAGCTTCGTTGAGGAACCCGTAGTCGAACTGCCCGTTATGGGCGACGAGCGTCGCGTCCCCGACGAAGGCGACAATCTGCTGCAGCGCCTTCTTGATCGGCAGTCCCCCGTCGACCATCTCCTGGGTGATGTGGGTCAGATTCACGGTCGTCTGCGAAAGTTTCCGGTCCGGGTTGATGAAGATATCCATGCGGTCCTCGATCTGCCCGTTCTGGAAAATGACCGCCCCGAACTCGATGATGCGGTCGTAGCGGCAGGAAAGGCCGGAGGTTTCCAAGTCGAACACGCAGTAGCGCATCGTCCTTAAAGGCCGGTCGGAAGGATTGAAGATGTTGTGCAGGACGTCGTCGCATAAATACAGTTCCGCCCCGTAGAGCGGACGCACGGACGGATGGGCCTTGCCGAGGTCCTGGAAAGTCGGGAACGCCGCGGCGGTCCCGTGGTCGGTGACGCCGAGGGCTTTCCAGCCCCAGCGCTCGGCCGCGTTGAAATAGTCGGACGCCTTTCCTGGGGCGTCCATCTGGGACATCTGGGTGTGCAGATGGAGCTCGATTCTCCTGTTGAAATCGAGCAGGACCTTTTTCGGAGCGTCCGGATAGAGTCCGAATGCGCCTTCCCATCCTCCGAACGAAAGAGAATTCCCGTCGATCGTATACGGGAAGGAAAAACCGTGCCCTTCCGCGTCGGAAAGAGAAGCCTTCCCTTCTGGGAAGAGGTTCAGGACGAGTCCTTCCCCACATTCGGAACGCCATTCTCCATTCAGGGCTTCCTCGGGAGAGCAAAAGCAAGGGATTTCGACGGTCTTTTTAAACGACACTTTCGTTTCGAAAGGTTTCTTCGGTTTCTCCGGATTCGGTTTCTGGAACACGAAGACGATCTTCATTCCCTTCATCCATCTGTCCTGGCGCAGCGGCAGGGGCGGAAGCTTTTCGATCGAATCCACGCGGATCGTGTTCTGTTTGGCGTATTCGTCGTATTCCGGTTTTCCCCTGACGAGGATCCTGTCCCCTTCCTTAAACGAGGACAGGAGAGCCATGTCGTTTTTCTTCCCTTCAAACAGGGTCGAGACGACCGCATACGTGTCGTCCGCGTAGGATAGGGTCAAGAGATGCTTCGTGTGGTTCTTGATGTCCTTCATTTCCAAAGCGAAGACCGTCCCCCGAACTTCGACGCGCTTCATCGTCATGCTCATCGCGTCCTTGATCGAGCAGGGGAGATACGTCTTATCGAGTTCGTCCTGCCTCTTCTTCTCGAGGCGGTCGAGAGAAGCTACGCGCGCGTCCATAAGCGCCCTCTGCTCGAATTCCAGATCGACCGAAGGACCGGAAATCTCCTCTTCCTCGTCTTTGACCATGCCCAGATACACCGTCACGGGGAAACAGGCCCGTTTCAGCAGGACGGACAGACTCTCGGTCTGTTTCTTCAGTTCGTCCGCGTTTCGTCCGAAAGCCGAATATTCGAACGTGACGGTCTTCGCGTTCAGATCGACCCGGTAATCGCCGAGATCCGGATAGTTCTTCTTCTCGATGTACCCGTCGATCATCGCGCAGAGTTCCTTCTCCTGGACCGGGCGGTCGTAATAAAACGCAATCTGCGCGCGGAACCCTTTCTTCTCGTCCTTTTCAAAAGCGTCCAGGATGGAGAACAGCTCGTAATAGGCCTGATAGGAAAGGAAATGGCCGACGTGGAGGTCGATAAAGACCGTCAGACTCGCGTTGGTCTGTTTCATGTCCGTGAAATAGGCGTCCTGAAATTCGGGATACAGCTCCTCGGGATACCCGATCAGCTTTAAAAAAGCTTCTACTTTCTCATCCATCTTCAATTGACCTTCAAATACATTAAACGATCGGATTCAGGATATCCTTCACGATGAGGACCACGGCCAGGACCATGAGGAGAATCAGTCCGACGGTCGAAGCGATCCTCTTGAATTTCTGATATCCTTTCATCTTCTTGAAATCGATTTCCCCTTCTTCGCCGGCGGGTTTCTTCCGTTCCTCTTTTGGGAGCCTATGGTTCTTCAGCGCCGTGTTCAAGCGGTGGATTCCAATCCAGACGCACTCGATCAGGGTCAATAGGATCTGCCATCCGTCGAGTCCGGGGAAAGGCAGGAGATTCACAATCGCGAGATTGATCGACATCATGCCCCAAAACAGGAGGACAGAGGAAATCCCACTCTCGGTCACGGCCGAGGAAACCTGGAAGATTCCGACGATTCCGCTCATCTGCGACCAGTTTGCAGGATTGAACAGCGACCCGAGCCCGTGGAAGATGATTCCGGCGTCGTACGCCCATTCCTTCCCGGCGGCGGAGAGGCCTTCCCCGAAGGAATAGCGGTAATTCTCGCGCTCGCAGCCGATGCCGATCGTCCCCCAGCTCCAGTGCGTCCTGAAATTCCTCGAATAGGAATACGCGGTCGTGCGGACGGTATATTCCCGGACGCTTCCGTCGCTCTTTTTCACCCGGAAGACGACTTCCCGGACATCCCCGTCGTTCTTCGGGACGTACGTCTTCTGACTCACGGTTCCGTCATCCCCTTTTAGATAATACGTTCCCGAAAGGAGGGAAGAAATCGACGAGTTGTAGTCCGTTAAGTCCGTAGGGGCCGAAGAGAGCGCGTAGCAAGTCACTCCGACCGCTTCGCCTTCGTTCTGATCCCCGGCGTTAATCGGAACGGACGGAGAATCGTCCTTCAGGCTCGCCCCGGCGAGATAATAGAATCTCTCCTGAATCGAAAGGACTTCGTCCCCGGTAACAAGACCGGCGGAAGCCGCCGGGGAGGAGTCGAGGACGAGAATCTTATTCGAATCGCTCAGATAGGACGTCTGGGTGCAGCAGTTGTAGTTGATGGAAAGGAGGATGAAACCCAAAAGGAAATTCATCGCGACCCCGGCCGCCATGATGATGAGGCGCTGCCAACGCGGTTTCCCTTCAATCGTGCGGTCTTTCGGGACGACCAGTTCGGGCGGGACGCCCTCGGCGTCCGCCAGGTCCTCTCCGGCCATCGAGACGTAGCCTCCGATAGGAAGGGCGCGCACGGAAAAGGCCGTTTCCTGCCCTTTTTCCTTATTGGGTTTATGTGTGTAGAGAGACGGTCCCATCCCGATGGAGAACTCGTAGCAGTACACTTTGAAAATCTTCGCGGTCGTGAGATGTCCGAGTTCGTGCAGGGTGATCAAAAGACCCAGCGACAGGATGAAGACGACGATATCGAGGATGACAGATCCGACACTCATTTTATTTTTTGTTTTCTTTCTTTTTTCCGGCCCGGCGGTACGAATCTATTCTAGGGGAAGAAGAAAGGGAATTACAGACTTGAAAAAAGGAAAAGGCTCAGTCGAGATCGTTCGCGACGATTTCCCGCGCCTTCTTGTCGACCGAAAGCAGATCCTTCTCGGAAGGATTTTCGACCAGGATCATCTTCTTTTCGACCGTATCCCGGATATACGAAATCATTTCAAGATACGAGAGACGCCCGTTAACGAAACGCCGGACGGCTTCCTCGTCCACCGCGTTGAAGAACGCCATGGACGTCCCGCCCAGAGCGAACGTCTTCAGAACGAGCCCGAACAGCGGGTAGCGTTCCTTTTCGAACTTGCGGAAATTCAGCGAGCATTTCCGGTCGTAATCGACCGATTTGTAGGACGCCTCGACTCTTCTCCCTTCGTTCAGGGCATACGAGATCGGAACCTTCATGTCGGAAGGTCCGACTTCGAACAGATAGGAATGGTCGAGCATCTCGAGGGCGCTGTGGACCTGGGACTCGTCGTTGATGAGGACGCGGATGTTCGAGATGTCCCAGTCGTAGAGGTAGGAGGCCTCGATAAACTCGAAGCCCTTGTTGACCATCGTGCAGGAATCGACCGTGATGCGCTTGCCCATGTTCCAGGTCGGATGGTGCAGCACGTCCGCGACGGTGACCCGGTCGAAGCGGTCGAGCGGATAATCGCGTAGGGAACCGCCCGAAGCGGTAATGATCATGGATTTGATCTCGGAACGGTTCGCGTTCTTCAGCAGTTTCGCGAGCGCGACATGTTCCGAGTCGATGGCGAACAGGCGCCCGTTCCCGTCCTCGAGTTCCCTTTTTAAGAGGAAGCCTCCGACGACCAGGGATTCCTTGTTCGCGAGGCAGAGGTCCTTGTTCTTGCGCAGCGTGTATAACGACGGGAAAAAACCCTCGAATCCGACGAGGGCGTTCACGGCCTTGTCGTAATCCCCTTCCTCGACCAGGCGGACGTTGACATCGTCCCCGCTCAGCACGCGGTAGGACGGATGATTTTTCTTGAATTCCTCGGCTTTCTCTAGATTCCGGATCCCGACGTTCTTCAGATGCGGGAGAAGCGGCAGTTCCTGTTCGAGGATCTCCGTGCGGGAATTGAGCGAGACCGAAACGATCTCGAATTCCCGTTCTTCCTGGCAGAGCCCGATCGTCTGGGTTCCGATGGATCCGGTCGCTCCCAAAAGCAGTATTCTCTTGGCCATGAATTTACAGCACGTATCTCCAGCCGTAGAGGAAAATCATGACGAGCACGGCGGAAACGATGAAGTTGAACGAGAGGGAATCGACCCGGTCGAGGACGCCCCCGTGTCCGGGGATAATCTTGCCGAAGTCCTTGATTCCCCAGTTCCGTTTGATGCAGGAGAAGAAGAGATCCCCGAAATCGCCGGTGAGGGGAAGGACCAGCGACAGGAGGACGATGCGGTAGAAATGCCCGTTCGCGAATTCAAGATACCCTTCTAGAAGAGGCAGGGAGCAGCATTTTTCGAAGATGAACGCCGTGAAGAAGGAGAACAGGAACGAGATGACGACTCCTCCGGCGAAGCCTTCCCAGGTCTTGTGCGGGGAGATGCGCGGGATCATCTTGTGTTTTCCGAAAGCGACCCCGACTAGATACGCCCCGATGTCGTTGAAGACCGTTCCGACGACGATGTAGGCCACTAAGAGGCAGCTCGGGATCGTCTTATAGAGCTCCGCGTCGAGCGTTGAAGGGACGAAACGCAGGAAATACATCGAATGGATCGTCGCGGCCATGTAGACGCCCATGACCAGTAAGTACGTGGCGTCGTGCACGGTCATCCTCGTCGAGACGAGCGCCCCGCCGAAAAGCAAAAAGAAATAGACGAGCAGGATAAAAGGAGAGGCCGAAAGGGACCGGAGGCGGAGAGCAAACGAGAAGCGCATACCGTCGTCGAAAAAGAACGGCCACAGGATCATGCAGAACGTCGCGGCGTAGATGATGAGGTAAATCAGGAAGTTATACCGGTTCGTGCTCGAGCACGCGGTGAACTCGTAGACCCCGAAAAAGGCGATGACCAGCCCGAGGACGAAATAGGAATATCCCCCGAAAAGCATGCAGGGAATGCAGATTCCCGCCAGAACGAGGGCGGAGACCATGCGGATCAGAAGATTCCTTCCGTTGGATGTGGATAACCTATTCATTCTTGATTCCTCCAAAGCGGCGGTTCCTCGATTCGTAGTCCTTCAAGGCCGTCACGAGGTCGCCCTCGTCGAAATCCGGCCAGTACGTCTTCGGAAACGTCATCTCGGCGTACGCGTCTTCCCATAAAAGGCAGTTCGAGACGCGGAGTTCCCCGGACGTGCGGACCAGAAGGTCCACGTCGGGAAGCTCGGGGTGGTAGAGGTGGGAAGCGACCGTCTTCTCGGAGATGTCTTCGACTTTCAGACGCCCTTCGAGGACTTCCGAGGCGATGGATTTGGCCGCCGCGGCCAGTTCCCTTCTTCCGCCGTAATTGAACAGCACGTTGAACACGTAATTCTTGCATCCGGCCGTCTGTTCGACCGCCGCGCGGATATCCGAAAGGGTCTCCGCGGGAATCCGCGGATCGGAGAGATCGCCGGAAACGACAATCTTCGTTCCGTCCTCGAGGAATTCACCGATGTTCGAACGGAAGAACGTCCCCAGCAATTTGAACAGGAAGGAAACTTCTCCGTCCGGCCGGTTCCAGTTCTCCGTCGAGAAGACGAATAAGGACACGACCCGGATGCCGTATTTTTTGAAACAGAGGTTGGCGATCTTCTTGACGTTCGCGACTCCGGCCTGATGGCCCGCTGAGCGCGGAAGCAGTCTCTTTTTCGCCCAGCGCCCGTTTCCGTCCATAATGAAAGCGATGTGATTCAGAGGCTTACTCAGAACGAACGTGCTTTCTTTTCCCATGGCTGGCGGCGCTTTCGATTGCGAATCTGAAGAGGAACGGAATTAAAGCGTCATCAGTTCCTTCTCTTTGGCCGCGGCCAAAGCGTCGATTTCCTTGTTGAACTTATCGGTTTCCTTCTGGATGTCGTCCTTCAGGTTGAACTTCATGTCTTCGGACAGGGTCTTGTCCTTCTGGACCGAGGAGATGTAGCTCGAACGGACGTTGCGCACCGCGACCTTCGCCTGATCGGCGTAGGACTTGGCGAGCTTCGCGTTCTCCTTGCGGCGGTCGCCGGAAAGCGGTGGGAAGCTGAGACGGATCGTGTTGCCCTGGATCTGCGGGTTCACACCCAGATCGGACTGGCCGATGGCGCCGGCGATGGCTTTGACGGCGGTCGGATCGAACGCCTTGATCAGAAGCTGGGTCGGGAGCGGAGCCGAAACGGACGCGAGCGACTTGATCGGAGTCTTTTCCCCGTAATAATCGACCTGGATCTTATCTAAGACCGAAGCGCTGACGGCTCCGGAACGGATGGTCTTGAAGTTGAACTTGAGGCTGTCGACGGCCTTCTGCATTTCTTCGGACATCTTCTGAACGATTTCTTCCATATTTCTCTTCTCCTTTTCTTCTTACCTGTGGATCACGGTCCCCAGCGCCGGATCTTTCACGGCTCGGACGATGTTGGACGGATCCGCCATGTTGAATACTCTAATTATTATATTCGATTCCCGCAGCAAAGATACCGCCGTTCCGTCCATGACCTGCAGATTTTTCTCCAGGACTTCCGAATAGGTCAATTCCTTCAGCAGGCGGGCGGCTTTGTTTTTCCGCGGATCGGAATCGTAGACGCCTTCGACTCCGTTCTTGCCCATCAGGATCGCGTCGCAGCCCATCTCCTTCGCGCGCAGGGCGGCTCCCGTGTCCGTCGTGAAGAACGGGTTCCCCGTTCCGCCGGCGAAGACGACGACTTTTCCTGCGGATAAGGCGCTTCTGGCCGCATCGGGGGAATACTGTTCCGCAATGGGTTTCATGGCGATGCTCGAGAGGACGAGCGAATCGACTCCGCGATTCTTCAGCGTCTCCGCGATGGCAATCGCGTTAATCTCCGTTCCGAGCATGCCCATATAGTCGGCCTTGACCGGATCGAGCCCGAGCGTCTCCGCGAGCTTCCCTCTCCAGATGTTCCCGGCCCCGACAACGATGCAGATTTCAATTCCCTGCGCGTGCAGGGCGGAAATCTGTTCGGCGATGCCGCCCAGCTCCTTTTCGGACAGGATGGAATCTTCCTCCCCGCCTTTCAGCGCTTCTCCGGACAACTTCACTAAAACCCGATGAATCATGTTCTGTCTTCTCCTTATTGATAGAGATACGTTTTTCGAAAGTATTTTCGCATATTCCCCTTGTTATCTCAACACGGGAGGAAAACGC
>CAYUFI010000022.1:0-23245 GCA_964444175.1 uncultured Clostridiaceae bacterium
GATCCATATGCCGCGGAAACTAAAGCGCAAACGGACATTCCCGAGACGGTTAATCTTCGAGCAGAACGTTCTTTCTGTACCATTCCTTGAAGTTCGTCAGGATCCGGTGGCGGATCCTCTTGCGGACGTCCTCGGAACAGAAGGCGCATTCGACCGCGTTCAGCATCAGCTCGAGCGACTGGTCCTCGCTGACGCCGACTTCGTCCTTCAGGACGCGGTATTCGTGCGCGAGGTCGATGTTCGAGATGCCGGGGTTGTCCGTGTTAACCGTCAGGGTCAGGCCGCTCTGGAACAGGGTCTTGTATTCCGGCCCTTTCAAGGAAGAGACGCAGTGCGTCTGGACTTCGCTCGTCGGGGTGAGTTCGAGAGGAATCGCCTGTTCCTCGAGGTATTTCATCGTGTACGCGTTTCCGACGCAGCGCACGCCGTGTCCGATGCGTTTGGCCCCTAAGGCGATGGCGCTTTCGACGCTGATCCAGTCGTCGGCTTCCCCGGCGTGGATCGTGCAGGGGATTCCTTCTTCCCTGGTCGCGCGGAAGATCTGCGCGAAGTTTCCGGTCTTATAAAGGGCTTCCGCGCCGGCGAGATCGACCGCTTCGACCCCGTGGTGGAGATATTTCTTGGCGAGACGCATCGTCTCGAAGTTCTTGTGGTCGTTGCCCGAGTGGCGCATGTAGCAGAGGATCAGCGACGAATCGATGCGGTTCCGCATCTCGTTCATCGCGTCCATCACGCACTGCACGGCCCGTTCCTGGGTCATGCCCTGTTCGGTCTGCAGCTGCGGAGCGAAACGCAGCTCCACGTAGACGAGACCCTGGTCCGCGAGCCTGTTCAGAACGCGCTTGGTGAATTCGTATAACGCCACGTCCGTCTGCAGCAGGGAAGTCGGAATATCGAACATCTGGAGATAGTCGTTCAGGGAAGTGCAGGCCGGTCCGACGTGGATCCGTTCCTTATAGTCGTCGGGAAGGATCACGTGCTCGATCTGAGCCAGGTATTCGACATCGGCCAAAGTCATCGCCCCGTCCAAATGAAAATGCAGGTCTATCATGTTTAACTCCCCCGGTTGTTTAAATTTGTTTCTATTATACAAAAAGAACGGAAGGGCGGAGAGAAAATCTTTCGGTTTTTAAATTTTATTTGAGGAAAACCAAAGCTTCGTAAGGGCGGAGAAAAGAAGACGCTTCCTGATAGTTCGTTAAAAGGAGCTTCTTTCCTTTCTCTTTCCGCACGCTTTCGGGGATTTTTCTTTTTTTATTCGAGAGATTCAGAACGATGACGAACGTCCGATCCCCGAGTTTCCTTTCGTACGAAAGGACATCTTTCTGAGGGTCCTTTTCGTCAAAGGAAATCGATCCGTACGAAAGGACTTTGTTCTCCTCCCGGAGGAGGTTGACCTTCTTGAAGAACGAAAGGATGCTGTCTTTGTCCCCTTCTTCCTTTTCGGCATTGTAAACGGAGCTATAAGGATTATACGGTTCCCAGGGGGTGACGCCTGGAGCAGAAAAACCATACCCCGGGCCGGAATGAAACGCCATCGGAGCCCTTTCGTCGTCTCTTCCGTACTTATGCGCGATTTTCGAGGCGAGGAAAGACGGAACATGATACGAGCGGGCCAGACGGTACACGTTCTGGGTCACGATGTCCTGACAGTCCCTGATTTTCAGAGGGCGGGGATAATTGTGCGCCCCGTATTCCTGACCCATGTAGATGAAAGGCGTCCCTCTTAAGGTATAGAGCAGAACTAAGAGCATCTTCGCTCCGTAATCGGCGTATTTTCCACGGACGTAATGTCCGAAGACGCGACGCTGGTCGTGGTTCTCGAGGTAATTCCCGTTCCAGTCCGCTTCTTTCTGCCAGCGGATGAGAATTTTCTTGAGCTTTTTTTCGCTGACGGCCGCGCTGAAAACATTCTTATAGCAGTTCGCGTAGTCGAACTCGAAGAACGTATCCAGTTCCCCGTCGAGGAACTTCCTTCCGTCTTCGGGCGTGATGTTTCCTCCGCACTCCCCGATCAGAACCCCGCCCCGGGGATCGATCACATCCTTCCGCAGGGTCTTCAGGATCCTGTGGTTTCCTTCTTGGGCGAGATAATGCTCCATTCCGACCGGTCTTCCGATTCCGGCTTTCGGCTTTCCGTCTTCTAGCGTCGTCTTGTAGATTTCCGAAATGACGTCGCAGCGGAACCCGTAGACCCCTTTGTCCATCCAGAAACGCATGATGTCCTCGACTTCCCGAAGGACGGCGGGATTCTTCCAGTTCAGATCCGGCTGCTGCTTCGTGAAGATATGAAGATAGAACATCCCCTCTTCCCCTTCGACCTCTTCCCAGGCCGGACCGGTGAAATTGCTCGTCCAGTTGTTCGGAGGGAGATAACGTCCCTTCTTGTCTTTCTTTCCTTCGCGGAAAATATAGTAATCCCGGTATTTCGAGTTCTTGTCCTTCAGGGCTTCCTTGAACCAGGGGTGCTGATCCGAAGTGTGGTTCACGACGAGATCCATCACGACTCTGATCCCCCGTTTTTTCGTCTCTTCCATCAGAAGGTCGAAATCCTCCATCGTTCCGAAAAGCGGATTGACGCTCTTATAATCCGAGATGTCGTATCCGAAGTCCTTCATCGGGGAAGCGTAGATCGGGGAAAGCCAGATGATCCGGATCCCGAGGCTCTGGATATAATCGAGCTTGGAAACGATCCCTTTCAGGTCCCCTTTCCCGTCTCCGTCGCTGTCGCAGAAAGAAATCGGATAGATTTGATACACGGCGTGTTCCTTGAGAAATTCCTTTGTGTCCATATTTCCAGTTTATCCTCTTTTCATTTTTCATTCCATCAGGGCTTCTCCTTTTCCGTTCCTTTCTCGTTCTTTCTCCTTCCTCTTTTTGAATGTATAATAAAGCCGTTGCCTGAACGGCAAGACAAGGAGAAAAAAAGATGGCGGACAAGAAATATTTTTACATCACCACGCCGATTTATTACGCGTCGGCGCACCTGCATATCGGACACGCCTACTGCGAAGTCATTTCCGACTCGGTGGCCCGTTATAAGAGGGAAAGAGGCTACCAGGTCTATTTCCTGACCGGAGCCGACGAGCATGGGCAGAAGATCCAGAAGAACGCCGAAGCGGCCGGCATGGATCCGCAGGCCTTCGTCGACAAGGTCGCCAAGACCTTCGTCGAGACCTGGAGCGCCCTGAAGATCTCCAACGACGGATTCATCCGCACGACCGATCCGAAGCACGTGGCCTGCGTCCAGAAAGTCTTTTCGAAACTGCTCGAAAAAGGCGACATCTACTTGGGTAAATACGAAGGCTGGTACTGCACCCCGGACGAATCCTTCTGGACCGATTCGCAGGTCAAGGTCGGCGAAGACGGGAAACACTACTGCCCCGAATGCGGAAGGGAAGTCCACCGCGAGACCGAGGAAGCCTACTTCCTCAACTGCAAGAAGTACATCCCGCAGCTTCTGAAATTCTACGAGGACCATCCGGATTTTGTCCCGGACGGCAAGCTGAACGAGATGATCAACACGTTCATCAAGCCGGGCCTCGAGGACCTCTGCATCACGCGCACCTCGTTCTCCTGGGGCATCCCCATCAAGGAAAACCCGAAGCACGTCGTCTACGTCTGGATCGACGCCCTTCTGAACTACATCAGCGCCCTCGGCTATCTCTCGGACGACCCGTCCTTATTCGACAAGTTCTGGTCGGACGACGCCGAGATCGTCCATTTCGTCGGCCGGGAAATCAACCGTTTCCACACGATCTACTGGCCGATCCTCTTAATGGCCCTCGGTCTCCGTCTGCCGGACCACGTCTACGTCCACGGCCTGCTTCTGACCCGTTCGGGCGTCAAGCTGTCCAAGTCCCTCGGGAACGCTCCGTCCCCGATTCCGCTGATCGAGCGGTACGGGCTCGACGCGCTGCGCTACTACATGGTCCGCGAAGTCCCGATCGGCGAAGACGGGACCTTCACGCCGAAACAGTTCGTCGAAAGAATCAACCAGGATCTCGTCAATTCGTACGGGAACCTTCTGAACCGCACGCTCAGCATGATGAACAAATACTTCGACGGAGTCATCCCGGCCTACAGCGAGCCGAAGAACGCGCTCGTTAAGAAGGCCTACGACGACATCGCCCTCTACAAGACCCAGTACGAGTCCTACATGGATAAGTTCAACTTGACCAAGGGCGCGGATACCGCGATCAACCTGATCAACGTCGGGAACAAGCTCGTTCAGGACAGCGAACCGTGGAACCTCGCCAAGGATCCTGCCAAGAAGGAAGACCTTGAGGAAGTCATGCACGCGCTGATTGAAATCCTGCGCGCGGGCACGTTGTTCTTACGCCCGTTCCTCGTCGAGAAGAGCGAAGAAGCGTTCAGACAGATGAACGTTCCGGAAAAAGGACGCGTTTACGATTCCGTCGTGGACCATACGATTGTCGACAACGTGAAAATCGGAACCCCTTCGGTGCTCTATCCGCGTCTCAACAAGGATGCGGAGATCGCCTGGCTCGCAGATCTGATCGACGTCCACGAAGCGAAGCACGATTAATTCTTTCCGCGAAGAAGAAAGCTGACAAATTCCGAACGGAGGCGGGGCGGACGGCCCCGCTTTTTTGACGAAATTTTTAATGGACGGATGGTTTCGAAGCGTTTCATCCGTTCCTTTTTCGGACATGATAAAAAAGTGTAACCGGTTTCAGAAAACAGGCGGATCTTTTGAGTTGACTTCCGGAAGTTCCAACTTATAATAGACATTCCCAGGTGATTGAATCATCTCCCGCCTGGTTGATCAAAAGGAGGTCCGAGACAATGTTACAGTCCCGTATGAAGGTCTCCAGTGAGAAGAAAGCCGAAGTCGAAAAGAAGTCGTCTAGAAACTCCAACTGGAGAAAGGTCCTGGAAAGAACGTTCGCAAGCCTGGCGGATGTCAACTCTCCGGATTACAGAGCGTTCTAACGCGTCTGCCTTCCAAAACGAATAAAGGGGAACGGTTCGGTCCGTTCTCCTTTTTCTCTGTCTTCCTTTACCTTCAATCTTTTCTTTTAAATCCGGTGAACGCGCTTAGGATCGTAGCGGGAGACCTGCTTCTGTTCCCTAAGAGGATATCCGATCGCGATGATCGCGAAGACCTCGAGGTTCTCCGGGGCGTTCAAAATCCTCCTTACGTCCTCCATCCTCGTCCGGAACGGAGCGATCCCCATCACGACTCCGCCTAAGGAAAGTTCCTCGGCTTCCAAGAGGATGTTTTCGCAGGCGAACGAGAGATCGACCTCCCGGTACTGCTCCAGACGGATCTCGTCCTTTTTCATCATCGGGACGATGGCCAGAGGAGCTCTCCCGGCTGGAGAGGAGAACGGGGTGGCCTTCCCGAGCTTTTTCAGCGTTTCCGGATCGGTCACCGCGTAGAATTCCCAGGGCTGCTGGTTCATGGCGCTCGGGGCCTGCATGGCGGCTTTTAGCAGCCGTTCAATCTTGTCCTCTTCCACTTTTTCCGCCGTGAATTCCCGTACGCTCGTACGGAGGAATATAGGATCGTCTTTCATGTGATTTGTCCTTCCTTTCTTATCCGTTCCTATTTTAAATGAAAAATGGAAGGATTGAGCGGCGTCGATTTCACATGAAAGAAGATTAGCATCCACATAGTTTTTTACGCCTTTCCCATCATTTGCATCTGCCTCGATGATAAGTAATAGATGAAAAAGCTCGTTTTAGCTTGGAGAAGAACATATACGTCATATGCGGGGTTCAATCCGTTCATAGTTCCGTTCCTCCTGTCTAATCATCCTAGTCGGGGGATTAAGTGGAAACGAATAACCCAATAATCGGATCCCCCTAGGGGATGGTTGGGTAGAAACAAATAACCCAATAACTACATCCTCCGTTCTTCCGTTTGACTTTCCTGCTCTTCTCCTTATAATAATGTTGTCTTTGAATTGAGTCGGTCGGGGAAAAGAGGTTTTAGAATGCGCGAAAAGGTAATCCTGGTCTGTACGAAGTGCCTGTCACGGAACTATACCGTGACGAAACGGAAGGACGACACGAAACGGATCGAAGTGATGAAATACTGCCCGCATTGCAAACAGCATACCTTGCATAAGGAGACTCGTTAGAAAGGATAGACAGGAATTAGAGACCATGAAGAAAATTTCGTCTTATTTCCGCGGCGTGGCCGTCGAAGCGCGCAGAGTGCGCTGGCCGAACCGTCAGAAACTGTGGAGCTCGGTCGGGAAGGTCGTCGTCATCACGGTGATCTGCGCGGTCGTGCTGCTCTTATGCGACCTCTTGGCGGCGAACATCGTTTCCGCCTTCGAGAGAGCGAATTCGCATGCGAGCTCGGAAGGCAGTTCGTCTGCGGAACATTCGATCGTCGAAGCCGTCAGAATCATCAGAATCTATTTAGGAGGGAGAATTTAACCTATGTTTGAGGAAGAAGAAAAGAATTTGAAGGAAGAAGAGAAGGATTTCGAGGAAGAGGACGCCGGGGAAGAATCCGCCAAGGAAGAACCGGGCATCGTCACGCGCGCTCCGAACGAGGATAAGCGCACCGGGCTCGACCTGGACGAAAAGGCCCAGGAAGCGCAGGAGAACGAGAAGCAGTGGTACGTCGTCAACACCTACGCCGGCCGCGAGCGCACCGTCGCGGACAACCTTGAGACCAGAAAGGTCTCGATGAACCAGGAGAACAACATCTTCCGCATCGTCGTCGCCGAACGCGAGGAAGAAGTCATCGACAAGAAGACCAACCGTCCGGTCGTCAAGAAGGACGGAACGGTCAAGACCAAGACGATCAACCTCTATCCGGGTTACATCTTCGTCGAGGCGATCATGTCGGATCTGGCCTGGTACATCATCCGTAACACTCCGGGCGTCACCGGCATCGTCGGTTCGTCCGGCTCGGGCACCAAGCCGTTCCCGATTCCGAAGGAAGACATGCTCCCGATTCTGAAGCAGATGAACCTCGTCAAGCCGACGGTTTCGACCAATTACTCGGTGGGCGAGAAGGTCATCATCACCGAAGGCGCGTTCGCCGATTCGGACGCGGTCATCACCGCGGTCAACGCGGCGGAAGCCACCGCGGAGGTCTCGGTCACGTTCTTCGGACGTCCGACGACCGTCACGCTGCCGTTCTCTTCCCTCGAGAAGTCGGAAGATTCGGACAAGTAAGTTCCTTTTCCCCGTTTTGAAGACGGGGAATTTTCAGAAGCAAATCCTGCTCCGTTTTCTTATCCGTATGGTAATTTAATTTTATCCGGAAAACGCAACCTGAAATCAAGTTAAACGGCATCCGTCTGTGAGATAATAAGAGCAGGCGAAGGAAAGGAGAAACCGTATGAATTCTTATAACGACGACGGCGACGAAAACGAAAACCGGCCCCGTTTCCGGGTCGGCTGGATCTATCTGATTGCCGCGGTCCTGATCGCGTTCATCGTCTTCTACATCGTGCGGAACCTCAACGCCACGTCGGTCGCCACGTATTACGACGCGGACGTGATGGTCGAGACCGACAGCGACGGAAAAGTGAGTAAGACCGACGGACCGCTCGCGGAAATCCTCTATACGAAGAACGTCACGAGCCTGTCGCAGGAAAACCACCCGAACGCGGACTACATCTATCTGTACGGTTCGTATACGGAAACCACTTCCGAAAACCGGTCCGTCCGGCGGAGTTTCGCGGCGTATCTGACGGCCGGGAACACGGAAGCCGTCAGCGACTACTACACGATCATCAACACCCGTACGATCAGCTCGACCGATACGCGGCTGTTCTACTCGGCGCAGAACGAGAATCTTTCGTACTCGGTCAGCGACTACACGACGCGCACGTCGATCTGGGACTATCTCCCGACGATCCTCCTCTGGGTCATCATCATCGGCGCGGGCATCTGGATGGTTTCGCGCCTGAACCGTTCCATCGGCAACGCGAACAGCGCCCAGTTCAATTTCAATTCCTCCCGCGCGAAGAAGGAGACCCATTCGAAGGTCCGCTTCTCGGACGTCGCCGGCTGCGACGAGGTCAAGGCCGAACTCGCGGAGATGGTCGATTATTTCAAGAACGGAAAGAAATACACGAGACTCGGAGCCAAGCTCCCGAAGGGCATCCTGTTACAAGGACCTCCGGGCACTGGTAAGACGCTGCTCGCGAAGGCGGTCGCCGGCGAGGCGAACGTCCCGTTCTATTCGATTTCCGGATCGGATTTCGTCGAAATGTACGTCGGCGTCGGTGCCGGACGTGTCCGCGACATGTTCCGCGTGGCCAAACAGAACGCCCCGTGCCTCATCTTCATTGATGAAATCGACGCGGTCGGGCGCCAGAGAGGCGCCGGACTCGGTGGCGGAAACGACGAACGCGAACAGACGCTGAACCAGCTGCTCGTCGAAATGGACGGCTTCGAGGAAAATTCGGGCGTCATCGTCATGGCGGCGACGAACCGCGCGGACGTTCTCGACCCGGCCCTGCTCCGTGCGGGACGTTTCGACCGCACCATCACGGTCGATCTGCCGGATAAGGAAGGGCGCGCGGCCATTCTGAAGGTTCACGCCAAAAACAAAATCATGGCCAAGGACGTCGACTTCAACGCGATCGCTTCGCGCACGGTCGGTTTCTCTGGCGCGGATCTGGCGAACATCCTGAACGACGCGGCCATTCTGGCCGTCCGCGAGAACAAGAACGCAATCGACATGTCGGACATCGACGAGGCGATCGACCGTTCGATTGCCGGACCGGCGAAGACGAACCGCGGCCTCTCTCCGGAGGAAAAGAGAAGGGTCGCCTACCACGAAGCCGGACACGCGGTCATCGGCATCCATCTGCAGAACTCCGAAAAGGTTCAGAGGATCACGATCATTCCGCGCGGACGCACGGGCGGGCACGTCCTGATGACTCCGTCCCAGGACCGCTTCCTCATGACCAAGCGCGAGCTCGAAGAGGAAATCACGGGCCTTTTAGGAGGCCGCGTCAGCGAAGAGATCATCTTCGGGGACGTCTCGACGGGCGCTTCAAACGATATCGAGAAGGCGACGGAAATCGCCCGCGCGATGGTCGTCGAATACGGCATGTCGGATCTGGGCCCGATCCAGTACGAGAAGAACACAGGATCGGTCTTCTTAGGCAGGGATTACACGTCCGCCCAGCAGCGCTATTCTTCGGCGATGGCTCTCGAGATCGATAAGGCGGTCCGCAAGATCATCGACGAATGCTACGCCAAGGCGAAGGAAGTCCTGAACACGTACCGCGACGATCTCGAACTGATCTCGCAGACGCTGCAGGATAAGGAAACCATCACGGCCGAACAGATTGATTACCTGCTGAAATACCGCAAGATGCCGGAACCTTCCGCTCCGGAAGTGGCGAAGAAGGAAGAACCTTCCGCTCCGTCCGATTCCGATAAGAAGGAAGAACAGCCGGAAGAGAAGAAAGTCTCCGAAAAACCGGCCGAACCGGCTCCCGAAAAGAAGGAAGAGGCCACCGCTTCTACTTCTCAGGGAAAGGAAGGGGAGAAATTCCTCTCCAAGATCCGTTCTCTGAAGGATTCGCACGTCTCCCTCCTGATCCTCTTTGTCGAGGACCCGGTCACCGGGATCGACATGAGCCCGGCAAAGATGAAGAAGGTCATCCGAGAATCGTCCGAGAACTTCGTCGAACACATCACCGCGTCCGGGGACGTCCCTCCCGAAAGAGGAATAATCCTGACCGGCGCGCAGTTCGCCGACGCTTCCCTCGTCCGCGAGTTCGAATCGACTCCGGAAGAGTTCGGGAACTTCGTCGAAAAGGAGTCCGGCGTGGAAGTCGTTCTCGTGAAACTCAGCTCGCTTTCGTTCATCAAGTGCCGCGAAAGCTTCGAGAAATCGCAAGCCGAAGCGCCTTCAGTCAACGCGAAAGCGGAGAAGGAAGCGAAGGATCTGACCGATCTCGTCGACAACGAGACGAAGAAGAACCGGAAGTAAATCCGTCAAGGGCGCCCGTCAAAAGGCGTCCTTTTTTCAGGCGTTCGGAGCGAATCCGCCCGATTCCTTCTCCGTCCTGTGCTATACTCTTCAAGCGATGAAGACACTGACAATTGCGGGACTGGAACTGAAGAACAGGTATATTCAGGGTCCTTTGGCGGGATATACGACCTGGGCGATGCGGAAGATGGCGTATCGGTACGGAGCCGGAATGGCCTATACCGAGATGACCAGCTGCAACGCGCTTTTCTATCACAACAAAAAGACCGAGGACATGCTGCCGCGGGAAAAGGAGGACGGGCCGCTCGCCCTCCAGCTTTTCGGCTCGGACGACGAATCGGTCCTCTACGGGGTGAAAGTCGCTTCGGAAGACCCGTATTACGATTTCCTCGATTTCAATCTGGGCTGCCCGGCCAAGAAGGTCCTGAAACAGAAGGCCGGCTCCGCTTTGCTCGATTATCCGGAGTTCGTCTACTATCTGATCCGGAAGATGGTATCCGCTTCTTCCCGCCCGGTCGTCGTGAAGATCCGCCTCGGCGTCAAAGAGAACCACGGGGTCGAGCTCGCCAAAGGGCTCGAGGCCGCCGGCGTAAAGGCGATCGCGGTCCACGGGCGCACGACGAAGGAAGGTTTTACCGGACCGGTCCATTACGACGCAATCGGGGAAATCAAGAAAGCCGTCTCGGTTCCAATCATCGCCAACGGGAACATTACGCTCGATAACCTCTCCGAAGTCGAAAGGATCACGGGCGCGGACGGATTTATGATTGCGCGCGATGCAATTGGATATCCCAAGATCTTCGAGGATTTCCGTATGAAGGAAGAAGGAAAGCCCGTCCGTGAGCGGACGTACGGGGAACAGAAGGAATGCTTCTTAGAGCATCTCGACCTGCTCATCCACGAAAAAGGCGAGAAGGAAGGATGCACGCTCATCCGCGGGATGGCCTGCGCGTACTTCAAGGGACTCGACATTCCGAACATCCGTCTTCTGAGGAACGCCCTCGTCTCCTGCTCGAGCAGGGAAGACTACCTCCAAGCGCTCGAAAGTTTCGAAACGGGCCGGCTGAACTGAGTTCGATGGTCCGTTTTTTTGCGTTTTACGGAGTTTGATAAACGTCTTCCGCCCGTCTAGAATAAGTTCAGGAATCATCCCGCTTATTGAAGGATCAATCAAAGAACCATGGACGATAAGACGCTGCACTATTACGAGGAAAATGCGGAATCTTTCGGTAAATCGACGCTGAACGCCGATATGAGCGATGCGAGAGGACGCTTTTTGGAACTCCTCCCTTCGCACGCCTCCGTCCTCGATTTCGGCTGCGGATCCGGCCGGGACGCTAAGGCGTTCAAAGATCTCGGATACAAGGTCGAGGCCTGCGACGGTTCGGAAGAACTCTGCCTTCTCGCATCGAAGTGGGCCGGCATTCCCGTACGGACGATGCTGTTTCAGGATCTTTCCGAAGTCTCCTTTTACGACGGAATCTGGGCATGCGCGTCCATCCTCCATCTGAATAAAGAAGAACTGAAGGACGTCCTTTTTAAAATCGCCCGGGCTTTAAAACCGGACGGAATCCTTTATACTTCCTTCAAATATGGCACCTTCGAAGGCATTCGGAACGGACGGTACTTCACGGATTTCACCATGACGTCCTTAGAGCGGTTCCTCAAGGATATTCCGGAATTAAGGACAATCGAAACCTGGGTCACAAAAGACGTGCGCCCCGAACGGAAGGAGGAAAAATGGTTGAATATCCTGGCCCGGCGGGTTTAAAGCTCGATCCGACGGAATCTTCCGAACTCGACATCTTCGGCTTCGAGAGCCTGCCGGACTAGGATTCTTTCTTCGGCGGTTTCTTGAAAAATCCGTATGATCTGAACAGTCTGCTTCAGAAAATACCCGAAATCCATAAGCTCTACCGGGAGTGTTTGAAGGACAACCTCCCTTCCATCCGATCTTCTTTAAGAACATGCGCCCTCTGTATGATTCCGCCTTGCTTCAGGGTTAACGGAGCTGGCCGCGTGGGCAAGGAAGTTCTTCCGACTCGATCCATTACAAAACTCGGGAATTTTCAACCGTTCCCGAGTTTTACGAACTCTGATGATTTTAAGAATCCTTACCGGACTCCGTTCTTTCCGTACGCGTCGAGGATCTTGTCCAGCATGTCTTCGGAATAGACGTCGAATCCGTTCTCCCTTAACAGGCGTACCGCGATTCCTTCGCCGGGAATCACCCTGTCCGTGAAGGATCCGTCGTGGATCCAGTTCGCCCCGCAGGAAGGGGAACGTTCCTTGAGGACGCAAAACTTCACGTGGAAACGCCGGGCGGTCTTTAAGGCCGCTTCCGCGCCTCTGTTATATTCCGCCGTGACGTCCTTTCCGGATTTGGAGACGACTCTGTCCCCTTGGATTTCGGACGGCGGACGGGGGATTTCGAGCCCTCCGTCGGTCTCCGGACAGATCGGGATGACGTTGAAATACCGGGTCAGTTCCTCGATCCTCGGGCACTTCTTGGATTTCCCGTCGTAACGGGTCGGGGCGCCCAAAAGACAGGCGCTGACGAGGATGTTCGGCTTGCCTTCTTTGTTCTCTTCCATATACGGCGCTCCTTTTTCCTTGATTATAGAAGAGAAGAAGACGGAAAGAAAGGAAGAGAAACGTTCACTTTCCGGGAGGGGAATATCCGCTTATGGTAAAATAGGGTCGTTTGAAAGAAGGCCGAAACTATGAAATTAATCGTCGGATTGGGTAACCCCGGAGTCGAATACGAGAAGACGCGCCACAACATGGGATTCATGCTTCTGGACCGCCTTGCCGAGGACGTCGGACCGGTGACCTTCAAGGAAGGGTTCAAGGGAACCTACGCCAAAGGAACGCTCAAAGGCGAATCCTTCTACATGCTGAAGCCTCTGACCTATATGAACCTGAGCGGGGAATCCGTTCAGGAATTCGCTTCGTATTTCAAGATTCCGACTGACGAAATCGTCGTCCTCGTCGACGACATGGCGCTCGAGCCTGGGCGGTTCCGTATCCGCGCGAACGGCTCCTCGGGAGGACAAAAAGGCCTGCAGAACGTCATCGATCTGCTCCACACCGACCAGATCAAGCGCATCCGCATCGGAACGGGCGAACCGGTTCGTAAGCACGACATCGACTACGTCCTGACCATCCCGCCGAAGGAGGAGATGTCTTTGATCGACGCGGCGCTCGACGAAGCGCTGATGGCTTTGAAATACTACATCGTCACGTCCGATTTCACGAAGACGATGTCGCTGTTCTCGACGAACAAGATCCAGGGGAAGTAAATGGAATCTTTCGGCGGAATCTTAGAAAAGCTCCAGAACGATCCGGAAATCGTCCGGTTCGAAAAGGGAGAACCTCTCTCGGCGGATTCGATCGAATCCCTCGCTTTCGCCGTGGCGGCTTTTTACCGGAAGGATCAAAAGAACCTGACAATCGTCGTCCCTTCTCTCTACGATGTGAGGACGTTCACGGAACTGATTTCGCAGCTCCTTCCGGAAGAGGAAATCCTGCGTTATCCGACCGACGAAGTCCTGCGCATCGAGGCGATTTCGTCCTCGAAGGAAATGCTCAAGGAACGGATCTACACGCTCGGGAAGCTCCTTTCGGGGGAAAAGCACATCCTCGTTTTGAATTCAATCAGTCTGATCCACGAGGTCAGCAAGCCGGACGTCTTTCAAAAGAAATGCATATTGCTGAAGAAAGGGCAGACGGTTCCTCCGCTGGAACTCGAGAAGAAACTGACCGGAATCGGATATACCAAGGTCAACAAGGTCGAGGAGGTGTTCCAGTTCGCGCGGAGAGGCGAGATTATGGATATCTTCTCCCCGGCGAATCCGGATCCGGTTCGCGTCGAGTATTTCGACGACGAGATCGACGATCTGCGTCTTTTTAACGCGCTCGAGGAAGTTTCGTACAAGGAGGTCCCGTCCTTAGAAATCGTCCCGGGATCGGAGAACCTTTTCGAAAAGGAAGAAACCGCCGCGGCGAAAAAGAGGATCGAAGCGGACCTCGAAGAGGAAGAAAAGAAGTACGGAAAAGAAAAGACCGAGGAGCTGACGGAAAAAGTCAATTCGTTCCTCGCGAACGTGCAGGACGAAGGCATCGGGGAGAACCAGGCGCGCTATCTGCCGTATTTCCTCGGGACGAAACACGGTTCCGTCCTCGATTACCTGTTAAAGGACCGCATCCTCTTCTACCGTTCCGAGGACGATTTTTCGACCATGGAACGCTATTACCAGGAAGCGCTGGATTATTTTTCCGAGCTCTACAAGGCCCATCTGTCCTTGCCTCTAGAAAAGAACTGTTTCTCCCCGGATCTGCTTCAGGGAAAGTTCGCTTACGAACCGGTCCTCGACGAAAAATCGACGCTGAGCGTTACGGACATCCCGCTGCACTTCGTTTCGATCGGGGATACGCCCGCCGAACTGAGGAAACTGAAGAATGACGGATATAAGCTCTATATCGCCTTAAGCGAAGAGCGCTACGCGCGGTATCAGAGCGTTTTGACCAATCAGGGCGTGAAGTTCGCCGACGCGCTCGAAGGGGCGGAGAGAATCGACGCGGTGTTCCACCGCGGGTTCCTGCTTCCTGCCTACAACGTCGTCGTCTTGACCCAGTCCGAACTCTTCGGGGCGCCGGAAGGAAACTCCTTCTTCTTAAAGCGTTTCAAGGAAGCGAAGATCATCAACAAGTACTCCGAACTGGCTCCGGGGGATTACGTCGTCCACGAGGAACAGGGAATCGGCATCTACCGCGGGATCACGACGATTCACGGTCTGGAATATCTGACGATCGAATACGGCGGGAATGGGAACCCGAAGCTGTTCGTCCCGCTCGACAAGTTCCGCCTGATCCGGAAATATTCCTCCAAGGACGGCATGCGCCCAAAGCTCGACACCCTCGGAGGGGCGAGCTGGGCGAGAAGGAAGGCCAAGATTCGCGGAAGAGTCGCCTATCTGGCCGACCGCCTGCTCGAAATCGCCGCGAAGAGAAAGGCTCTGCCGGGCTGCTCGTTAAAAGGAGATCCGGAACTGGAGGCCCAGTTCGGGGACGCTTTCATGTTCCCGCTGACGCTGGGACAGCAGAAGGCGCTGGAAGAAATCTATAACGACATGGAGCAGCCCCATCCGATGGACCGGCTTCTGGCCGGGGACGTCGGCTTCGGCAAGACCGAAGTCGCTTTCCGCGCGGCTTTCCGTGCGATCGTCTCCGGAAAACAGGCCGCTTTGCTCTGCCCGACGACGGTCCTTGTCCGCCAGCATTACCAGGTGGCCGTGAAGCGCTTCGCGGGCTTCGGTGTGAAGATCGCCGCCCTGTCGCGCAACGTCTCGGACGCCGACCAGAAGAAGATCGTGGAGGAACTGAAGGAAGGGAAGATCGATTTGATCATCGGTACGCACCGCCTGCTTTCTTCCGACGTGAAGTTCAAGGATCTGGGTCTTCTAATCGTCGACGAGGAACAGCGCTTCGGCGTCACCCACAAGGAAAAGATCAAGGAACTCTATTCGAATATCGACGTTTTGACTTTAACCGCGACGCCGATTCCGCGGACGCTGCAGATGTCGTTACTGAACGTGCGCCAGCTGTCTTTGCTCGCGGACGCGCCGGTGAACCGCCTGCCGATCAAGACGTACGTGGTCAAATACGACCAGTCCATGGTGCGCGAAGTCATTTCGCGCGAACTCGGGCGCCAGGGGCAGGTCTACTATCTTTCGAACAGGATTCAGACCATCTATAAGAAAGCCGAGGAGATTCAGAAGATGTTCCCGTCCGCGCACGTCGGCGTGATCCACGGCCAGCTCGACGCGGAAGAGATGTCGGACATCATGAACGACTTCTACGACCGCAAGATCGACATTCTGGTCTGCACGACGATCATCGAGACCGGGATCGACGTCCCGAACTGCAACACCATCATCATCGAGAAGGCCGAGAATTTCGGACTGGCCCAGCTCTATCAGATCAAAGGGAGGGTCGGGCGTTCGTCCCGCCTCGCCTACGCGTATCTGACGTATCCGGACTACGGAATGCTCGACGAGGATTCGCGGAAGCGCCTGAAGGCGCTGAAGTCGTTCACCGAGCTGGGATCCGGCTACAAGATCGCGACCGAGGATCTGAACATCCGCGGGGCCGGGGACATCTTGGGCAAGGAGCAGGCCGGTTTCATCGACTCGATCGGATACGACGCGTACATGCGCCTGCTCGAGGAAGTCATGAAAGAAAAGAAAGTCGCCGACAAAGGCAAGGCCGATACGAAGAAAGGGACGCGCTTCGAGCTGCAGTTCTCCTTGGACGCGCACATCCCGGAGAACTACGCTTCCGAAGCCGACCGCATCAACCTGTACCGCGAACTCTACGACATCGTCGACATGGGCGAACTGAAGAAATTCGAAAGGAAGGTGCGCGACGTCTACGGGCACTTCCCGACCGAGATGCAGAACCTCTTCCTCAAAAAGACCGTCGAGATCCTGCTCGACGATCCGCGCGTAGCGGACTTTAAGGAATTCATGGACCGGTACGACGTGCGCATGAGCGAGGAATACTCGACCCAGCGCGGCATCGGCATGAAGCTTTCGAACGCCCTCGACAAATACGACCGCAGGGAGGTGGTCCCGCGGTTCGTCGGAAAGAACTTCAGCGTCGTCTGCATGAAGACGTCGGATTATCTGCTCGGTCTTTTCGACGTACTTTCGACCGTCCTGAAACTCGGATCGAAGGACCTTACAGGCGGAAACGCTTGATCTTTAACGGAACTTTCTTCTTTTTGATATCTTCGTAGAAGGGGACGTACACGACGTTCCCGTCCTGATTGGTCAGGCACGGGTAGGCGTAACGGAGATAGAGCGGGACCTTCTGGGAACGCAGGAAATTTTTCACCGATCCGTTCGGAAGACCCGTCGCGAACACGTCGCCTTCCCGGACGTTCCTTAGCGTCAGAGGGAACTGCTTGTCTTTTAACGCGAAAGCCGAAGGATTCGACAGATCGATCCGGAGGAAGTCGTTCTCGTACGCTTCCTTGCCGAGGTTTTTGAATTCGTAATCCTGGACGAACAGGGACTTCATCAGATAAAAATCATCGTAATTCCTGTACAGCGTCAGTTTCGGCGTGATTTCCGTCGCCCGGGTCGAGTGGAGGCGGCGCAGTGCTTCCATCGCCAGGTTCACGCCCGCTACGACGGTCTTCTCGTCCTCTTTCGGGGTGATGGCGCGGATCCACGCGTGGAGGAACGAGCGCCGGTTCTTCTCGGACAGCTTTTCGAACGCCGCGTACGAAAAAGTCTTCGGAGGTTTCTTCGAATCGACGAGCCCCTGCAGTTCCGCGTTCTTCCGCTCAATTTCCTGTAAGATTTCTTCCCGGTTCAGAGTCGGAAGGACTTCCTCGCGGATCCGGTTCCTCGTCCTGTCCCGGTTGTAGTTCGTCAAATCGTCGTAATAGGGGATTCCTTTGTATTTCAGGAATCCGATCATCTCTGCCTTCGTGACGTTCAAAAACGGGCGGATCACCTTCAGGCCGTACAGCGCGGTGACGGCCTTCATCCCGTAATGCTCGTAGACGCCTCCGCGTTCCTTCTGCATCAGGTACGTGCAGATGAGATCGTCCTGCTGGTGGGCGACCAGGACACCTTCGGCCCGGTAGGCCGGGGCGAGGCGCGCGAAGAGTCCGTATCGGGCCTTTCTCGCCGCGTCCTCGAAGTTCCCGTCCTTCCTCGTCAACGGTTTCGGGATTTCCCGGTCCTCGAGCGCGTATCCGAAGGAACGGCAGTTCTCCTGAACGATCCTGTGTTCTTCTTCGACGAACGGGGAATCCTTGTAATTGATGTAGACCGGGACGATGTTCCTGTATCCGAAATACGAAAGGACGTACAAAAGGAACGTCGAGTCCGGACCGCCCGAATAGGCGGCCAGATACGTCGGACCGTACTTCACGTACTGTTTCAAATCGTTATAGACTCTGTTTAAAATAAGCTCGGGCATAGGAGGATAAAAGGCGTGCCTGCGTCAGAAGCCCCGCTTCGGAATGCTCCGACTCCAGCCTCCTCAGTTCCGCGTTGGCGCGTAAGTACTGGACCAAAAGGAAAACGATCGCCGCGACGCAGACGACTAAAATCGCGATGTAGACGAACGATAAGAGGCGGTTCTTCGTTTCCTTATTCATCGGTCTTTTCCTTCACTTCGTAAAGGGTCGGGGCGCTCTGGACGGTCGCGTACTCTTTGACGCTCTTGACCGTGACTTCCACTTTCCGCCCGGTTAAGGACGTGATGAGGATGTTGTCGCCTTCCTTGATCTCGGTGGCGGGCTTAGCGGGTTTGGAGTTGACGGAGACGAGTCCCCGCTCGATCATTTCCTTCGCCGCTTCGCGCCGTTTGATTAAGCGCGTGACCTTCAGATATTTGTCCAGTCTCATACTTCGTTCCGTTTCTTTTATCCTAAGCCGTTTTTTGTTCGGAAGAAAGGAGCTTTCTAGCGGAAATGCTTCTCCTCGTATTCTGCGATGAGGTCGACGCGGCGCTGATGCCGTCCGTCTAGCGGAACGGCGTCTAAGAAGAGATGCACTCTCCTCAAGGCGTCTTCGGGCAGCGTGTACTTCGCCCCGAAGGCGATGACGTTCGCGTGGTTGTGTTCCCGGATGAGGGCGGAGACTTCGTCGTTGTATCCGATGCCGCAGCGGATGCCTTTGACCTTGTTGGCGCAGATGCAGACGCCTTCTCCCGACGTGCAGCAGACGATGCCGAAATCCGCTTCCTTTTTCTGGACCTTCTCGGCGACGGCGAACGCGTAATCCGGATAGTTCACCGATTCCTTCGAATCCGTCCCGCAGTCCAAGACGGCGTATCCTTCTTCGGACAAGCTCTTTTTTAAGAATTCCTTCAGATCGTAGGCTCCGTGGTCGCAGCCGATGGCAATGGAAATCATGGCGTTATTCTCCTTCGTATACTTTCAGAACGTCTTCGAACGACAGCTCTCCCTGGCGGATTAGGACCGGTTTCTCCTTCGAGAAATCGATGATCGTCGACGGTTTCGAATGCGGGGATTCCGCGTCGATCACGTAAGGAATCTCCCCGTTGAAGATGCTATAGGCTTCTAAGGCGCTATTGGCCGGTTTCTCCCCGGACTTATTCGCCGAAGGGACCAGAAGCGGTTCCCCGACCCGGTCGATCAGATCCCTTAACGGGGAGTATCCGGCGATGCGGATGCCGATCGAAGGGCTTTTCAAGGTGACCCAGTATGGCAGATGCTCCTTCGGTTTCAGCAAAAGCGTCAGCGGTCCCGGGACGAAGCGGGCGATGACCCTCTTCACCTTTTCGTCGAGATAAGCGAAGTCCTCGAACCGGAAGGAATTCCCGCCCATCAGGGTGAACGGCTTTTCCGGGGGTCTTCTTTTGACCGCGACGAGCTTCTTAAAAGCCGCTTCGGAAGAATAGACGCAGCCGAGTCCGTAGACGGTCTCGGTCGGGAACGCGGCGACTTCTCCCGCTTTTAAGGAATCCACCGCTTCCTTCGAATCGAACGAAACAATTTCAGTCTTCATGTTTTCTGCCTCGAAATCAGGAAAATTATACCATATCCGCCGCCGGGGAAACCGCCCTAGGTCCCGAAGGAGAGGCGGATTTATGGTAGAATGAAATACGACTATGGAAAACGAAATAGAAAAGTCGGAACTGTATCTTCGTTTCCGCAAAGACCTTCTGACTTCTCCCTTACTGGATTACGAAGAAGAGAAACTCAAAAGCGGGGAACTGATTCCTCTCTCGCTCTACAGCTTTTACGATCTGTTTTTCCGCGCGAAACGCTTTTATTTCACGTCCTTTTATTCCGCTTTTCCTTCTTACGAAGACGAAGGGAAGTTCCTTCTTGTCGGAAAGAGGAGGCTATTAAAGAAAGAGACCTACGCCCGCGAGGAAATCCAGGATCTGCTTGTTTTTTCCGATAAGCACCCCGAAAAGATCTACGTCAGCCTCGATCCCGTCCGGCTCGAAAAATTCTATTCGTCCTTCGAAGGAAAGAAGATCTATCTTTCCCTCGGGGACCTCTATTACAAGAACAAGGACAGGAAAGTCGTATCGATCGCCCCGATCCTGTTCTGCCCGGTCGACGTCCTTAAGGACGAGAACGGGTATTCCTTCGTCCTTTCCTCCTCGACGGGGATTTTGAATTCCGCCCTGTTCCTGCTTTTAAAGGAACAGTACGGACTGAGCTTATTCGCAAGCGGGGACGAAGAGACCGATCCGGAGGTCCTGCTCGAGAAGGTCGAAAAACGGATCAAGGGGACCGGGTTCGCCCTCGATCCGGCCCTGCATCTGACGTCTTTAGACGCGGATAAGGACGCCAAGGAATTCGAGTTCCTCGTCAAGGCGATTTCTCTCGCCCCGGACCCGCTCTATAACGCGTACAAGGGAAGGCCGGTCAAGGAGAACGCGGACGGGAACGTCTTAGGGAACTACCCGCTTTTCGTGAAGGACTGCATCCGCTCCTTCTTCTCGCATAAGATCATGCGCATCCCGAAGTTCGACGAGATGAACCGCTTCTTCGTCGACCGGCTCATCGGGGAAGAGATGCTCCGCCATCGCTCCGTCCTGATTCTGACGGAGAATTCCGAACAGAAGGAGAAGGCGAAAAAGCTCCTTTCCGACCGCTTCTACGATTTTCTGATGCCGTACAAGAACCCCGACGATCCCCAATCCGCCCTCTTTACCGTGCTCGAGGCGAAGAAAAAGACGCCCCAGGAGACCCTCTCGTCGGACTTGCTCCTGCGGAAGGAAAGGATCGGGGGCAACGTCCGCGACCAGGAAGAGGACGACTACATCCTCAAAAACAGCGAGCTCGTCACCGGCGAGGATCCTTTCAGCGCCTACGCGAAGATGTACGCCGCGCAGAAGGACGCGCGGGAACTCTTCGATTTCTCCGACATCGACGATTACGATTTCAACGACACGCTCCGCGACATGGACTTCCTCGACTTTTTATCGAATACGAAGTTCGGAAGAGACGTCCCGTTCACGCACATGGCCTTCTACGGCCTGAACTCGGAAGTGGAACGGAACGAGTATCCTTCCATCATGGAATTCTTAAGGGATTTCCATTCGGCGGTCTTGAATTTCCAGTCCGCGGTCTCCCGCTCGGAGATCCGTTCGACAGGCTGGTCCGATTACAATTCCATCAAGGATTTCGACGAGACGGTCAAGGTGTTCCAGGTCCTCGCCAAATACGAGAACTTCCCGCTCGAGTATTTCTCGATCGATTTCACTCCCGAAGTCGTCTCGGATATTTCCGAGCTCGAGACCTGTTACCGCACGCGGGCTTCGATCCGCCTCTCTTTCGACGTCCTCTGTTCCCCGGAAGTGAAGAATCTGGATTTCCGCCAGGTCCTAAAGGATATCACGAGCCGCTCGAAGGAAAAGGAACTCAAGAAGAAACTGCGGAAGATCATCAAAATCCCGCCGTTCCGGAAATCCTACAAGACGTTCATCGTCTTCGCCGACAAGTTCGTCCAGAACGAAGAGAGGATCGAGACGCTCCAGAACGAGCTCTCGCCGACCTTCGGGACGAGGATGAACTCTCTGGACGGCCTCCTTTACATCGATAAGTGCCGCTCCTTCATCGAGCTCTACGACCGCCAGAAGCGCCTTTATGACCACCTCGATTTCGATAACCCGTTCGTGAAGAAGCTGTTGAACGACCATCTCTTCTCGGAAAGCTTCCGCACGGTCTATTTCCCACAGCTATTAGAAATCCGTTCGGTCCTCGAGAATTCCCTCGACCGGTTCCGCCACTACTTCAACGAGGACAAGTTCGATTATTCCGGGGCGTCCTTCTCGGAAATTCTGGGGCGCCTCGATCAGAAGCTCTACGCCAAGGAAGGGGATTTCTTAACGTACCTGTCCTTCTCGAAGAAAGCCGACGCGGGGTCGAAGGCCCTGCGCGAAGCGGTCGAATCCGTCGAGAAAAGGGAAGGGACGCTCGACCATTTCGTCCCGGACTACACGTATTCGATCTACCGCTTCTTCTTTTTGAAGGCCGTCACGAATATCGACGGGGTGAAGCAGATGGAGACCCGCTCTGACGACGAGCTGAACATGTACGCTTTGCTCGACGAGTTCAAAGACCTTTTGAGCCGGGACTACCTTTCCGAATACCCGGTTTATCTCTCCAACCAGCTCACCCGCCCATCCTATACCCAGGCGGTCCGCAAACTGAAGGAGCTCTACCACTCGAAACGCCTCGTCCCGGTTAAAAGCGCCCTCCGGATCTCCGGGGGCGTCTTCTTCAACTGCTACCCGCTTCTGGTCGAGGATTTCTCGACGGATCTTTATCTCTCCGATTCGAAGTTCGACCTCGTCATCCTCTACGGCGAGCATGAATATCGGGACGCGGACGTCACGCACGCTTTGCTTCTGGCGAAGAACGCGCTGATCATCGGCGGGAATCCGGGAAATCTCCTCCGTTCCGTCCCCTACCTCGATTTGTCCTTAGAAAGGGATCTCCACGCGTATATGAGGCGGAGAGACTATCCTTCCTTCTTCCTTCCGATGCTGAAAAAGACCTTTGCGGAACAGGGCATACTCCTCGAGACGGATAAGGATGTCGCTCCCGGTGTCCTTCTGCCGTTCTATTTCGAAACCGGCGGGAACAAATACGCTTTAAGGATCGAAGACACGTCCGACCGGGCGGATTTCTCCTATCTCTATTCGGCCCCGTCGTTCCTCTATCTAATCTACGGAATAAAGACCGTCAGCCTCTATCCTCTGCTGTTCTTCGTCTATCCTTCCTTAAGCGTCCTGTCCTTATATCAGAAGAGCGAACTTCTCAAACAGGAGAATTCCGGCTCGCCTTCTTCCTACCTCGAGGAAAAGAAACAGGATTATTTCTCCGAGCTCGGAAAGATTTCCTCTTCCTTCCCTCCGTTCGGAACCGACGGGGAAAAAGACCCCTCCGTCCTGCATTCCTCCGTTCCGGGGGAACGTCCCCTTTCCGCCGTTCCGGAAGAAGAAGTCGAAAACGGGATTTTGACGTATCTCTCCCATTTCACGTATCTGAACCGGGACGTTTTGATCCACGAGATCGGGAGAGTCCTCGGGACGGACGAAAAGGACGTCGATTTCCGCCTCCTGTTCACGAAAGCCGAACTGCGCTTACTTCAAGAGAACAAGATCCGCAAAGAAGAGACCCGGCTCTATCTCGTCCGGGATTAACTTCCTTTTTCCGCATAAAATCCACGAGAAAAGGGGCTGTTACGAAATCAACTCTTCGGAAGCAGTATCTGATAGAGGCAAAAAGAA